>JAPKEI010000074.1 GCA_028872685.1 Verrucomicrobiota bacterium
ATTTCAATGGAGAAAAAACCAGAACCAATCTCGCATCGTTTCATCTTTTTCCATGCTACCGTAGCCTTCCTCATTACAACAGGCATTGCTTGGGTAACGCCTCTTTCTTTTTCGGGTTTTCGTACTGATCAATCACTCAGTCGTTTCTTTCTCTTCCTGTCGGACAGTGGAGCCCAATGGGGAGCCCTTAGCATAATGCTTTTCGCAACTGTTTTAGTGGTGGTTGGCCAGACTGGAATCAAGAAACGAATCCTCACAGCTATTCTCTTTTTGACAGGGCTTACGGTTGTTCTAGTCACTTTTGCTTTCATCAATGAATTTGTGACCAAGCCTTTTTTTGAATTCCATCGACCTTATGTGCTCAAACTGGAAAAGGAGGGTCTCCTCTCCGCTGACAAGTTTTATGCATTGGCCACCAAACAGGAACGCTCAGATTTTTTGCGCAAAAAACTGGCTGCCAGTCAGAACTCCAAGATCGTGCAGTCACTTGATTCAGACATCAGGGAACATTGGATTGCTCACACGGGCTTCTCCTTCCCCTCCGGACATTCACAAAATGTATTCCTGTTTGCGGTCATTCTTGCTTTCTTAATTCAACATTTAGTTTCTGATGGAAAACGTTTCGTGTGGATTCCGTTTCTTTGGGCCACAGGTGTCTGCCTTTCACGTGTTGCTATGGGCGTACACTCGCCAATTGATATCACCGTGGGAGCCTTAACCGGCGGGCTGCTTGGCAGCCTGGTTCTGATATCCGGGTTTCTCAATAGGATGCTCCCGGAGAAGCAAACCGGAGAATAAGCAACTCAAAGGTTATGTTCACATCGCAACCTTCGATACCAAATGCCTTTACCTTGTCGTCGCGCGGATTACCATCCGCGGATGAGATTGCCCGTCTGGATTCTTCTCTCGTTGCTCCTGTTTGCACAGGCTGAAGCTGCAAAAAAGAACGTGGTGTTCATCCTCGTGGATGACTGGGGTTGGGCAGATGCGGGGGTGCAGGGCAGTGATTTTTTTGAGACGCCAAATATCGACCGCTTGGCACGGGAGGGGATGCGGTTCACACAAGCCTACGCGGCAGCAGCGATTTGTTCGCCCACGCGTGCGGCTATCCTAACCGGCAAATCGCCCGCGCGACTGGACATGACCATTTGGCACGAAGGTGCCGTGCGTGGCGGCCCAAAAAGCAAACGGCTGCTCGAAGCCAAGGCTCAACCCAATCTGCCTCGCGGGGAGGTGACGCTCGCTGAGTTATTTAAAAAAGAGGACTACTTCACAGCGCACATTGGCAAATGGCATCTCGGCAAGGCGGCATTTTATCCGGAGACGCAGGGTTACGACGTGAATATCGGCGGCACATACTGGGGCGCGCCGGCGACATTCCACTGGCCTTATCGCGGCCCATGGTCCAAGAACGATCCCGAACTGCGCTACGTGCCGGTGGGGTCGGGCAAGTCGGGCGATTATCTCACTGACCAGCTCACCGACCATGCCCTACGAATTATCACGCAGCAAAAAGACCAACCGTTTTTTCTGAGCCTGTGGTTTCACACTGTGCACACGCCCATCGAGGGCAAACCGGATTTGGTGAAGCGGTTTGAAAAAAAGCCACCAGGAAAAATCCATTCCCATGCTGAATACGCTGCGATGCTTGCCAGCCTTGATGAAAATGTCGGGCGCGTTCTGCGGCGGCTCGATGACTTGAAACTCACCGATCGCACTGTGGTCATTCTCACCAGCGACAACGGCGGCGTGGATTTTTCGACCGCAAAATCCGACAACCGCCCGCCCACAAGCAACGCACCTTTCCGCTCCGGCAAAGGCACCCTATACGAAGGTGGCCTGCGCGTGCCGCTTATCATCCGCTGGCCCGGACGCACCAAGGCCGGCTCCGAGTGTACCGCTCAAGTTACCTCGCAGGATTTCTTCCCCACTCTCGCCGACGCACTAGGCCAAACTGATGTCCCGAGACACGATGGCGTGAGCCTGCTCCCGCTCCTGAATAATCCTCAAGCCTCTCTCAACCGCGAGGCCTTGTTTTGGCATTACCCGCATTATTACCCACGCATGACGCCCGCCAGCGCCATTCGCACCGGCGACTGGAAACTCATCCACTATTACGAGGACAACCGAATAGAACTTTTCAACCTAAAGACCGACCCCGCCGAAACAAAAAACCTGGCCACCACCCAATCTGCCAAAACCAAAGCCCTCCGAAAAAAACTCGATGCGTGGCGAAAGGAAACGGACGCCAAAGCCCCCACAAAAAACCCCGACTGGCGGCAGCTGAGAAAATAGAACTCTCTACTTCAATGCATCCAAAACTTCTTGGATCAGTTCCATATTTTTGCCACGGCTTTTCCAGCTGTTCTCACGGAGGAGGGCAATGAATTCTTCGTTGCCGGATTTGGCCTGCATTTTTTTTGTAAGCTCGGCCTGATTGAGGTTTAGCTTTTGCGAAGCGAAGAGGGCGAAGGCGTTGATACTTTGTTGGGCTTGCATCTCGGGGTTGGGCGCTGAGGGGCCGTCGGTGATTTTGAGTGCCCACTTAAATCCTTCCACGAGGTGCTTGTGGTACATTTCGTTTTCCCAAGTAGAATTATTATGGCCGAGGTTGGTGAAGAACACGCGGCCTTTGCCGAAGCTACGCACCCAGCACACGGGCACATGGTAGGGCATTTGGGGTTTGCTCTTGGCCATGTTCAAGCTGAAGAGCACACGCACAGAACTCGGCTCGAAATTATTATACTGATAAATCTCGTCTTTCCACATGAATTCCTTGCCCAACATTGCCACTGTGGGATGGTTGGGTTCATGGTTTAAAAAGCCGTTCGTGCTGCCGCCACCCCAAGGATGTCCCGCAAAGCTGCCGTTGATCATCGATACGTAGCCATTGTACTGCTTAAAGGTATCCGCTGCACTATGCGTACCCACGAAAGCCTTACCCGACTTGATGAAATCCATCAGTGCATCTCGTGGATCGCCGGCAGGAAGCAACATGCCGGTGGTGTAGAAAAATATGCCGTCAAACTGTTTGAGGTTGTCCCGCGTGATGGACTTGATTGCGTCCTGCGAATTAACCGTGGTGAACACACCACTCTTCTTACCAATTGCCGCAAGAGTTTTTTCTACCAGGCACAGACCTTCCTTGGGCCGTCGCACAACGCCGTGGGTAAACCCGCGTGATTGAGTGATCACGAGGATCTTTTTCGGCGCGGCCTGTGCCGGTTGCGATTGCAGCATCAACCCGCCCAAGGCGGCCATCACGAGAAAGCGGAATGTGTGTTTCATGGGGTGTGTTTTATGACTCGTTTGGAGAAGCGATAATTCAACACGGAAACATCGTGCGGTCAAGACATCACACCCGCAGCAAGAAACGAGCTTGTTTTCCCCTCGCCAAACTCGGCGAACCATGAGACATTTTGGCGCGCATTTAGATCTGTTTTTAGACGGGGCAATGTGGCACAAGCTCTAATGAACACTGAAAAACACAGTTTTTTTGACCGGATTGTCGGGCGGATTGACCAACTCGATGCCGATGGGCTGCAGATGGTGGTGCAGCGGTTGGCACGCGAGCGGGATTTTTTAGGGACGCTTTTCGACACGATTGAGGATGGCGTGGTGGTGCTGGATTCCAAGGCGCACATCTCGTGGCATAATCAATCGGCGGAACATTTGTTGGGGCTGCCGCTGGAGGAAACTGAGGGGCGTGCGATTACCGATTATTTGCCGGGACTGAATTGGGAAACCCTCTGCACCAGCGCAGCAAGCGACAGTTTAACGGTCACGCGGCACGAGCTTGAGCTGACGTATCCCATCCGGCGTTTCCTGCGTGTGTACACGGCGGCATTGGTGGGCGAAGGGTCGAGCGGACTGGCGGTCATTATCAATGACGCCACGGAGTTGCAGCAGAAAACCTTCGAGGTCATCGAAAGCGAACGCGTGGAGGCACTCACGCTTTTGGCCGCGAGCGTGGCGCATGAGATTGGCAATCCGCTCAACGCGTTGCACATCCATTTGCAGTTAATGGAGCGCGAGGTGAAAAGGCTGAAGGCCACGGACGCGGATGACCCAGACGCACAAGCCAACTTCACTGCGACCGTCAACAAGCTCGATCGCTATCTTGATATCTCCAAGGGCGAAATTAATCGGCTCGATTATATCATCAGCCAATTTCTGCAAGCCATTCGCCCGACACGCCCGGAGCGCAAGCCGGTTTCGCTTAATGACATCGTGATGGACACCCTCACGGTGCTTGGCCCCGAGATTGAAAACCGCGGGGTGATGCTCGAAGAAAACTTTGCCGACGATCTCCCCACCGCGCCGCTCGATGCCGCCCAAGTTCAGCAAGCACTCGTGAATCTCATCAAGAACGCCATCCAAGCGATGACGCATGACGGTACGCTGTCGCTCACCACGTTGGCCGAGGCCGAAGGCGTGTGGGTGCACGTGGCCGACACGGGCGGCGGCATTGCGCAGGAAAAAATCAACCGCATTTTTCAGCCCTATTTCACCACCAAAGAAAAAGGCACCGGCCTTGGTCTCATGATTGTGCAACGCATCGTGCGCGAACACGGTGGCCGCATTGAACTCGAAAGCCACACCGGCCAAGGCACCACCTTTCGTTTGTGGTTTCCGCTCACCGAACAACAACCCTTGCGCCTGATGGGTGGCGAACCCACTGAACACCATGCTTAAACCTACTGTTTTAATAGTTGATGACGAGAAGCCCACGCGGGAGGGGTTGCGAGCGGCGTTGGAGGATCGGTACGACGTGTACCTCGCCGAGGATGGCGAGGGTGCGGTGCGGTTGCTTGAGGGGGATGCGTTTGACGTGTTGCTGACGGATTTGCGGATGCCGGGCGTCAGCGGGCTGGATTTGATTAAGCGCGCGAAGTCGCTGAGCAAGCCGCCGATTTGCATTTTGATGACCGCCTACGGCAGCGAGGAAATGGCCGTGGACGCGATGCGGCAGGGTGCGGATGATTACATCGCCAAGGGGCGGTTGCAGATTGATGAGCTTGAAATGCGCATCGCGCGCGCGTTGCGGGCCAATAAACTGGAGTCAGAAAACCGCGAGCTACGTTCACAGATTGATACCAAGTTTGGCCTCGAAAACATCATCGGCCAATCGCCGGTGATGCAGGAGATTTTTGAAATCGTCCAGCAAGTCGCTCCCGCGCGCGCCAGTGTGCTCGTGCTCGGCGAAAGCGGCACGGGCAAAGAACTCATCGCCAAGGCGATTCACAACCTCAGCCCGCGTGCCAAGCAACCGATGGTCACCGTCCATTGCGCGGCGCTGTCGCCGACGCTTTTGGAGAGCGAATTGTTTGGGCACGAAAAGGGCGCGTTCACCGGCGCGCACGAACGGCGTATTGGTCGCTTTGAACAAGCCAACGGCGGCACGCTGTTCCTCGATGAGGTGGGTGAGATTGATCCCGCCATTCAAGTGAAACTGCTGCGCTTTCTCGGCGAGCGCACCTTCGAGCGGGTGGGTTCGAACCAAAGCATCTCCGCCGATGTACGGCTGATTGCCGCCACCAATCTCAACCTCGAAGAGGCGGTGGCCGAGGGCGATTTTCGCGAGGATCTTTTCTTCCGCCTGCGCGTGGTGGAAATGCATTTGCCGCCCCTGCGCGATCGCGGCACGGACATCATTTTGCTGGCTAAAGAATTTCTGACAGAGTTCGCAAAGGAAAACGCCAAAGCTATAGCGGAGCTACATCCCGATGCGGTCGAGGCACTGCTGAATCATCCGTGGCCCGGCAATGTGCGCGAGCTGCGCACGGCCATCGAGCATGCTGTGGTATTATGCCGGGGCGATGTGATTGGCTTGCGCGATTTGCCGCCGAGTGTGCGCGGTGAATCCTCCGGCGCATCGCATCCCGAGGCCAATGATGTGCTCGGCAAAAAAAATCTCACCGTGGAGGACGCCGAAAAAGCGCTCATCATCCGCGCGCTAAAAGAGTGCAAAGGAAACCGCACAAAAGCCGCCAATAAAATCGGCATGAGCCGCCGCACCTTGCACCGCAAATTGCACACGTACAATTTGCACGATGTGTAAGCTACTCGGCCAACTGCCGGCGCAGGACGATTTCCACTTCGATTTCGTCGAAACTGCCGGGGATGCTGGCGTGGGGGAGCACAAAATTCATCAATTCCCAGCCTTCTGCGCCGAATCCATTCAGTTGTTCTTCCGACACCTCGGCGCGTTTCACCACTTTGTATTCCCACTTCTGCATGGGCGGAGTGTAGGCGGCGGGGTTCGGGGAGGCAATGTCATTGATAGAATCAATGGTTCACTCGCGCGTTTCAATTTTGTGAAATGGCTGGAAGTGCGTATGCTCCGCGCGAGCAATGGAAGCGCAGACACAAAGTGGGCTGGCCACCGAGACGGCTGAGGTCATCGTAGCAGAGCCTTATGAATTCGTGCCGCCCAAGAGTGGCACGCTGGTGGCAACATTGATGCAGCCGGTATTACCCGGTCACTTGAAGCGGGCGTGGGGCATCGTGGGACACGAAGTGCGCGGCGCCGAGAAATTGCGCGCCTCGCTGGCGGCTGGCCACGGCATCGTGCTTACACCCAATCACGTGCGCGATCCGGACGCGATGGTGCTCGGACTGCTGACGAAATACGTGAATTCTCATTTTCATTTCATGGCCAGTTGGCATGTATTCAAGCAGGGCTGGTTCCAGCGTTTTCTCGTGCGGCAGCTCGGTGCATTCAGCGTACATCGCGAGGGCTTGGACAAAACTTCACTAAACACCGCCATCAATATAATCATCGAGGCGCGGCGTCCGCTCGTGTTGTTTCCCGAGGGCACCGTTTCATTTCACAACGACAAACTCAGCCCCTTGCAGGAAGGCACCTCGCTGATCGTTCAGCGGGCGGCGAAGAAACGCGGGGCGATGGGTGGCGAAGTGGTAGTGCATCCGGTGGCCCTTAAGTATCAGTTTGCAGGTGATTTGGAGGAAACGCTTCCTACCGCGTTGGCTGACCTCGAACGCGAGCTCTCGTGGGAGCCACAAACTGAACTATCACCAATGGACCGCGTGCGCAAGATCGGCATCGGTTTGCTGGGACTGCGCGAAGTGGAATATTTTGGCGAAGCACAGACCGGCGAATTGTTTGAGCGGCTCGACCGGCTCATTAACCGCATCCTCGAGCCCATCGAGCAGGAATGGGAACGCCCCGGCGAAGGCCGCGGCGTGTACGAGCGCGTGAAGGCGCTCCGCACGGTGATGCTTAAGGAACTGGTGGACGCCGACACCAGCACTGCCCGCCGTGAGCATTGTTGGAAACAGCTGCGAGACTGTACCTTTGCCTTGCACTTGGGCTCTTATCCGGCGGATTATTTGGCGGAGGAACCCTGCGCCGAGCGTTTGTTGGAAACCATTGAACGTTTTGAACATGATTTTAAATTTGTTGATCGCTTCCGGCCCCACCGTGTTGTCATGGAGATAGGAGATGCGATTGCAGTTCCGGTGCAGCGCGACCGTGAAGGACCAAAACTTATTGAGCAGATTGAATCGGCCCTTAGCATCCAGATTGCCGCCTTAGCTAAGGAACTGAATCAGCCGCTTTCGCATTGACGCGAGGCCTATCACCCTTCCAACCTCCTGCCATGTCCAAGCATTTTGTATCCATTGCGGCGTTTTCCATTTTGGTCGGCTTGAATTTGCAGGCCGAAGTGAAGCTTCCTTCCATATTCGGCAGCCACATGGTTTTGCAGCGTGATCATGCTAATCCGGTTTGGGGTTGGGCTGCTCCGGGCGAAAAGATCACCGTTTCCATCGCTGGCCAGTCGCACAGTGCCACAACCGATAAAGATGGCGCGTGGCGCGTGAAACTCCAGCCACTCAAGGTCAACGCCAAGGGGCAGACGCTGACTATCAAGGGAAGCAACACGATCACGCTTACTGATGTACTGGTGGGTGAGGTATGGGTGTGCTCGGGCCAGTCCAACATGGCGATGTCGGTGGATCGTGCTTACGATCCGGATCTTGAAATTCTCACGGCCAAGTATCCGAACATCCGCTTGATCTCCGTGCCGCAGGTAGGCACACAAGAGCCACAGAATGATTTTAAGGGCGAATGGACTGCTGCCACGCCGGAAACTGTAGGAAGTTTTTCAGCCGTTGGCTTTTTCTTTGGCCGTACTCTGCATCAGGCATTGGATGTCCCTATCGGGTTGATTGATAATGCTTGGGGTGGTTCGGCCGCCGAGGCGTGGATTCGGCGCGATCGTCTGGCTAAGTTGCCTGCGGCCAAACCCTACATGGAGCAGTGGAAGAAGACTGAGGCCGATTACGATCACGAAAAGATAGTGGCCGTGTTCGATCAGCGACTGGAAAAATGGAAGGCAGCTGCAGCCGCAGCCAGAAAAGCAGGTAAGCCTACGCCACGGCGTCCGCGGAATCCTCGCAACCCGATGACCGGGCAGCATCGGCCCGGCAATCTCTATAATGGAGTGCTTAAGCCGACTATCGGTTATGGGATTCGCGGTGCGATCTGGTATCAGGGCGAAAGTAATAGCGGCCGCGCCAAGGCCTACCGCGATGTGTTCCCACTCATGATCCAAAACTGGCGTGATGAATGGGGACAGGGCGACTTCCCCTTCTACTGGGTGCAACTTGCAGACTTCCGTGATGAAAATCCCGAACCTATGGACGACAACTGGGCCGAACTGCGCGAGGCACAAACGATGACCATGGATCGTTTGAAGAATACCGGCGAGGCTGTGATCATTGACATCGGCGAGGGGCGCGACATTCATCCACGCGACAAACAAAATGTAGCCAAGCGTTTGGCCCGCTGGGCCTTGGCCAAGGATTACGGCCAAAAAATCGCCTGCCAGAGCCCGCGTTTCAAGAGCATGGACATCAAAGGCAATAAGGCCATCCTCACCTTCGATCATGTGGGGCTTGGTCTGTATAGTTTTGACGTCAGCGATCCCAAGGGCTTTGCAGTGTGCGGGAAAGACAAGAAATTCGTCTGGGCCAGTGCGCGTATCGTGGGCAAGAATCAGGTGGAGGTATGGGCCGAAGGCGTCACGCCAACCCAGGTACGCTACGCGTGGGCGGTGAATCCGGTTTGCACCCTGATGAGCCGTGAAGGCCTGCCGGCCACACCGTTCCGCACCGATGATTTCCCGATGGTGACAGAGGGGAAATAAGCACGATTGGTCATTGACGACATAGAGTTTTGAAGGTGCAATTGGCGCATGACCAAACGTTTGCTCTCTCACAGTTGTCTTGTCGCCATCCTTACGACCTTTTTTATTCAAGCCGAAACTAAACTTCCCTCCATTCTGGGTAGCCATATGGTGCTACAGCAGGGAGAGGAATGCCCGATCTGGGGTTGGGATGAAGCAGGCACCAAAGTGACGGTGAGCTTTGCTGGCCAAGCACACGCCACCAAAGCCGGCAAGGACGGGCGTTGGCAGGTGAGCCTCACCGCCATGAAGGCCAATGCCAAGGGCGCGGCGCTCACAGTGAAAGGCAGCAGCACAGTGAAATTAGACGATGTGCTCGTGGGCGAAGTTTGGCTTTGCTCAGGCCAGTCCAACATGGAGTGGACGGTGAGTCGCTCTTCCAATGCCAAGGAAGAGATTGCCAACGGCAACCATCCGTTGATTCGTCATATTAAGATTCCTCATGTCCCGAGTGCTGCTCCGCAGAGCGATGTAAAATCTGGTGGTTGGCAGCCCTGCACGCCCGAGGTCGTGGCCAACTTCACGGCGGTGGGTTACTATTTTGGCCGGCATTTGCAAAAGGAATTGAATGTGCCCATTGGTCTCATTGGTAGTAACTGGGGAGGCACGCGCATCGAGCCTTGGATTCCGCCGGTGGGTTTCAAAAGTGTACCGGCCCTGAAGGCAAATTTTGCAGACAAACTGGACCAGTTCCCAGCCAAGAGCGGTAATGGCGTTAATCATCAGAGCCCGCTCGCTTTGTATAATGGAATGATTCATCCGCTCCTGCCTTACACCATCAGGGGTGCGCTCTGGTATCAGGGCGAAAGCAACAATGGCGAAGGAATGTTGTATCACGAAAAGATGAAGGCACTCATCGCCGGTTGGCGCAGTGTTTGGAATAATCCCGAACTGCCCTTCTATTATGTGCAGCTGGCTCCCTTCCGTTATGGTAGTGACAATGATCCGCGCCTGCCGGGAATTTGGCAGGCACAACTGGAAACCTTGAAGGTTCCTCATACCGGCATGGCCGTTACCACCGATATCACCACCCTGCGCAATATTCATCCACCCAACAAACAGGATGTTGGTAAGCGCCTTGCCTTGTGGGCGTTGACCAAGGACTACGGCAAGAAACTCAAAGGTCAGTATTCAGGTCCTATCTTCTCAAAGATTGATCATGCTGAAGGGAAGGACAGCCTGACAGTCCATTTTCAGAAGGACAGCACCGGCGGCTTGGCCACCAACGACAAGAAGCCCGTCAGCCACTTTGAAATTGCCGGTAAGGATGGCAAATGGCATCCGGCCAAGGCGACAATCGTTTATGGTGACCATTTGATCGTAAAGAGTGATGAGGTGAAAAGCCCGATGCATGTGCGCTTTGGCTGGCATCAAATGGCTGAGCC
>JAPKEI010000401.1 GCA_028872685.1 Verrucomicrobiota bacterium
ATCCTCGGCGTGGACCGCATTCTTGACATGTGCCGCACGGTGGTTAACGTCACCGGAGATTCCACGGTGGCTTGCATCATCGCGTCGTCTGAAAATCAACTGGATCCCCCTCCGGTTGATTGAACTGCTAACACCAACTGAACATGGCCGGCTTGAGTTCCATTGCCGGAGGCTTGGGTAATTACCAAGCCTTCCAGATGATTCCGTACCGTACCTTGCGCTTTCCCGGCAGCGAGTTTGCGCAGGCGATCCCCGCCGGCATGGATCAACGATTCGGCTACCGCCAGCCCATCGGCCCCGTCGCTCAATTCCCCACCCACAGTGCTGTGCTCGGCTTGCGCCCCTTCCTCGATCACGGCCATCCCGATCTCACCTACATCAAACACCAAGCCAATCGCGGCTTGGGGCCCTTCAAGGCGGGGTTGGATATTTACGTTTGATATTTTTGTGCCGCCAAGGTGTTTCGTGAAAAAAACTTGGCGGCTTTGCACCTTGGCGGTTCACCTCTCTCCCGCAATCACCTTGACTACTCCATTCTCTGCCGCAATCATTGCGCCTCCGTTTTCAAACACATGACGACCATTATTGATATTCAAGCCCGCGAGATTCTCGATTCCCGTGGCAACCCAACCGTCGAAGCCGATGTCATTCTCGACAGCGGCACAATGGGCCGCGCCGCCGTGCCCAGCGGTGCCAGCACCGGCGAACACGAAGCTGTCGAGTTGCGCGATGGCGTCAAGAAACGCTACGGCGGCAAGGGCGTGCAAAAAGCGGTCAAAAATATTGAGACCAAAATCCTGCCCGAACTGCTCGGACGCGATGCCACAGATCAAGTGGGCGTCGACCACGCCATGCTCGCCGTCGATGGCACCGCCAACAAAGGCAAGCTTGGCGCTAATGCCGTGCTGGCCGTCTCCCTCGCCACCGCCAAGGCCGCAGCCAATGCTCTGGGTCAGCCGCTTTATAAATACCTCGGTGGGCCGAACGCCAAGGTGTTGCCCGTGCCGATGGCCAATGTCATCAACGGCGGCGCGCACAGCGATGCGCCGATTGATTTTCAGGAATTTATGGTGATGCCCACCGGCCTGCCTACTTTCAGCGAAGGACTCCGCGCAATCACCGAAATTTTTCACGCGCTCAAAGGCGTGCTCAAAAAGCGCGGCCTCTCCACCGCCGTGGGTGATGAAGGCGGCTTTGCGCCTGCACTCAAGGGCACCGAGGACGCGCTCGAATGTATTCTCGCCGCCATCAAAGCCGCCGGATACAAGGCCGGGAAAAACATCCACCTCGCGCTCGATGTGGCCAGCAGTGAATTTTACGACAGCAAAAAGAAGCGCTACGTCTTCAAGAAAGGCGATGGCCGAAAATTGACTGCAGACCAGATGGTCGATTTCTACGCCAAACTCGTCAAAAAATATCCCATCATCAGCATCGAAGACGGCTGCGACGAAAACGACTGGACCGGTTGGAAAAAACTCACCGACAAAATCGGTGACAAGGTGCAACTCGTCGGCGACGATCTCTTTGTCACCAACGTCAAATTCCTGCAACGCGGCATCGACAGCGCCACCGCCAATTCCATCCTCGTGAAAGTCAACCAGATTGGTTCATTGACCGAAACCCTTGACGCCGTGGAACTGGCCCACAACCACAACTACACCGCCGTCCTCAGCCATCGCAGTGGCGAAACCGAAGACGCCACCATCGCCGACCTCGCCGTAGCCACCAACTGCGGCCAGATCAAAACCGGCTCACTGAGCCGCAGCGACCGGACTGCCAAGTACAATCAACTACTACGGATTGAACAGGAGTTGGGAAGTAGCGCCATTTATGGCGGCCGGATTTAAGCAGCCTCTGCCTCACTGCATAATCCACTTGGAAACAATTAATTCCTTTTTAGGGTGATCTTTCCCAAGGGCATACTCAGTCTTTTCTGACCTTCTTATACAACGCAAAGTCTTTTGTTAGCAAATCGTTCCTAATGCCCAGGATAGTAACAGCAACTAATGCTAAATCTCCGTTAAGCTGAATTCTATAATAAGTCTGGAGAAGGCCCTGCTTATCTAAGAACACCTCATTGTTAACGATACTCCATCTAGCTGTTGATTTATCACTAATCTCTGCAACATTGTCGCCTCTTAATACTAGAGTGGAACCTTCAGCACTTTTATATTCCCCAACAACCTTCTCTTCTAGTGTTAG
>JAPKEI010000075.1 GCA_028872685.1 Verrucomicrobiota bacterium
TCATCGCCACGCAAGTTGTGGGACCAAAAGACCGCGTCATCGGCGTGGATATGACCGATGAAATTCTCGAGCTCGCCCGCCGCAACGCACCGCTTGTGGCGGAAAATATTGGCCACGCGAATGTGGGATTCCGTAAAGGCCGAATTCAAGATTTAGCGCTGGATTTTGATTTACTCGACACGGAATTGAAAAGCGCGCGCCTTTGTGAGCTGGAAGGTTTTCTCGAGGCTGAAGCCATTGCGGACAAACTGCGAAAAAAGGCGCCGATGATACCCTCTGGAAACATTGACGCGGTGGTGTCCAATTGCGTACTGAATCTTGTGGCGGGCGATTTGAAACCACAACTTTTTGAGGAACTCTTTCGTGTGCTCAAACCCGGCGGACGCGCGGTGATATCGGACATCGTGGGCAGTGATGATGTGCCTGAAAATTTACAGCGCGATGCGGAGTTGTGGAGCGGTTGCATTTCCGGCGCGCTACGCGAAGACCGGTTTTTGAGAGCTTTCGCTGATGCGGGGTTTGAACCCGTTCGTATTCTCAAGCGTGATGAATCGCCTTGGCGCGAAGTGGGTGAAATCACTTTCCGATCTTTAACAGTCGAAGCCATCAAACCCGACGCCAGCAATACGAGCAGCTCCTCTCACCTTTTCATGCCAAGCGTCAGCGGCAGTCGCGGCCCGAGTTGTTGCTAATTGGTTTCTTCTTCGCTGTCTTCTTTGGGTTCCTCGACTGCATCTTCGTGCTCTGAAGTGATGACGGGAGCGATGTCCTGAAGGCGGTCACTCTCTTCGAGCCTTACAATGCGAACGCCTTGGGCGTTGCGACCGGTTTGGCGGATGCCTTTCACGTTGGTGCGCACCATTTGGCCGCCGACGGTGATGACCATAATTTCATCGTGATCATGCACCGTGAGAGCACCAACCACTTTGCCGGTTTTCTTGGTGGTTTTCATCGTAATGATGCCTTTGCCGCCACGCGATTGGACGCGGTACTCATCAAATTCTGTGCGTTTGCCCACACCGTTTTCGCCTACCACAAGCAATGTGGCTTCAGGATCAGCAATGGCCAGCGCGATAACGTGATCTTCCTTACCCAATCGGATGCCGCGCACGCCAGCCGCTGAGCGGCCCATTGTACGGACGTCTTCTTCGTGAAAACGAATGCTCTGGCCATTGCTGGTGATGAGCACAACGTCGTTTTGGCCGGAGGTAAATCGCGCCTCGATGAGGTTGTCTCCGGGAACAATTTTGATGGCGATAATGCCGCCGCGGCGGACATTCGCGAAATCGCTGAGCGCGGTTTTCTTCACCTTGCCTTCGCGTGACGCGAAGAATATGAAAAAGTTCTGCTGCCAGGTAACATCTTCTTTATTTTCACTATATGCAGCTTTCACGCGGATGACATCGGCTATTTTTTCGCCGTGCTTCAGCTCAAGCACATTGGCGATGCTGCGGCCCTTGGAGGCGCGACCGAGGTCGGGGATTTCGTGCACGCGCTCGACGTACGCCCGGCCTGTGTTCGTGAAGAACATCAAATAATCATGCGTGCTGGCGGTGAAAAGATGCTCAATAAAATCGCTGGTATCCTTTTCGGTAGTGGCCTTGCGGGTTTTCATTCCGATGACCCCCTTGCCGCCACGATGTTGGGCACGGTACGCGCTCATGTTCGTGCGCTTAATGAGGCCATTGTGCGTGAGGGTGATGATGACCGCTTCGTTGGCAATGAGATCTTCAATGGACATTTCGCCTTCGTCCGGAGCGAGATCAGTGCGGCGTGGAGTAGCATGCTTTTCGCGAATGGCGGCCAACTCGTCTTTGATGATTGTCAGAACACGCGCTTCCTTAGAGAGAATATCCAGGAGATCTTTGATTTTTTTGACCAGCTCTTTGTACTCGGCGCGGACCTTGTCAATTTCCAATCCGGTAAGCTGGTACAGGCGCAGTTCGAGAATAGAGTTGGCCTGTTCCTCGCTGAATTCATAACGGCCGTTGATGAGGCGCGCTTTGTTGCGAATGAGAATGCCGAGCTTTTCCACTGCTGCCTTTGTGAAATCGTGCGCCATTAATTTCACTTTAGCCTCTTCGCGATTTGAGGATTCGCGAATGATTTTGATAAACTTATCAAGATTGGAAAGCGCAATAAGAAAACCTTCGAGCGACTCGGCACGGCGCTCGGCCTTTTCCAACTCGAATCGCGTGCGACGCACCACCACTTCGCGCCGGTGCTCAATGTAGCAATTCATGGCATCCTTCAACGGCAATGTCTTCGGCTTGCCATGATCGATGGCGAGCATGTTGACACTGAAGGAGCTTTCGAGCTGCGTATATTTGTAGAGATTGTTGATGACCACCTTGGGCACCGCATCGCGCTTAAGCTCGATGACCACGCGGGTGTTTTCATCCGACTCATCGCGGACGGCGGTGATTTCAGAAAGGATTTTCTCGTTTGCCAATTCCGCCACGCGGCTGACGAGGGTAGCGCGATTCACGTTGTACGGAATTTCAGTGATGATGATGTGCTGTTTGCCGCTGCGCATTTCTTCAACGCTAAGACGGCCGCGCACTTTCACCGAGCCTTTGCCGGTGCTGAAATACTGCTCAATGGGACTGAGGCCACAGATGGTGCAACCGGTCGGGAAGTCCGGCCCTTTCACGTGCTCCATTAACTGCTTGAGTGTGATATCGGGGTTGTCGATTTGCGCGGTGATGCCGTCGATGATTTCGCCGAGATTATGCGGCGGCATATTGGTGGCCATGCCCACTGCGATGCCGGTGCCGCCATTGACGAGCAAATTTGGAAAGGCCGCTGGGAACACCGTCGGTTCCGTAAGTCGCTCATCGTAGTTGGGCACCCAATCGACGGTGCCCTTTTCCATGTCACTCATCAACGTGCCGCCCAAGTGGGTAAGGCGCGCCTCGGTATAACGCATGGCGGCAGGAGGGTCACCCTCGACACTACCAAAGTTTCCCTGCCCATCGACGAGTGTGTCGCGGATATTCCACGGCTGGGCCATATTGACAAGTGTGGGGTAAATAACCGCCTCGCCGTGGGGATGGTAGTTACCGCTGGTGTCACCGCAAATCTTGGCGCACTTGAAGTGCTTTTTGGGCGGGTACAGTGACAGCTCGTGCATCGAGTAAAGGATGCGGCGTTGCGAGGGCTTGAGTCCGTCGCGCGCATCAGGAAGTGCGCGGGAGATGATGACCGACATCGAATAATCGAGGAACGAGTTTTTAATCTCGTCAGAGACGTTGATCGGTTCAATCTTCTCGTTTGCGGCGAAAAGCGGGGTAGTGTTTACGGGGAGCTCTTCAGAACTCTTTTTCTTAGCCATGTTGGGTAAATTAGATGTCCAGGTTGCGGACGTTTAATGCGTTGTCCTCGATGAACTGGCGGCGCGGTGGCACCTCGTCACCCATGAGTTTGGTAAACATATCCTCCGCCTCCACAGCGTCAGTGATTTCGATGCGCAGGAGCTTACGCGTTTCGGGGTTCATCGTGGTATCAAAAAGTTCTTTGGGATTCATTTCACCAAGGCCCTTGAATCGTTTAAGCTGAATGCCGCGCCGACCGATTTCCTTCACGGTGGCGAGGATTTCGGAAACGGAAAACAATGGGTGCACGCGACCTTCGCGATCGCCTTCAATCAACTCGAAGAGCGGCTTGTCCTGTGCGGCATAATGTTCCACAGGCAAACCCTTGCGGCTGAGTTGGCCGAGCAATTCCTGCATCGGCTTGGATTCGTGCAACTCCACGTGCGTGCCTCGGCGGGTGTTACCGTTCTTGGCAGCCGCTTTGGTGGTGCCGTTGGTTACCTCAGCTTCCTCAGCGCGTTCGTCTTCGAACAAGTTGAGGTCGGTATTCTTCTTGGCGAACTTTGCCAAATCAGTGTCGGAGTGGAAGTAATGCACCGCTTCATCATTGCCGTCGCGCACTTTCACCAAGTGAGTGGGTAGTTCGCCGGATTTTTTGCGTTGCTCGATGTACTCATTAAAATCACCCCCGTGACGTCGGATAGAGCGCGCATATTTGTCGAGTGTCTCGAGTAAGCCTAAAATCTCGCCGAGCTGTTTGGTGTTCAGCGTTTTCTTATTGCCGACGAGTTTGAGCGACACATCCTCCGCGCCAAGACTCACCAGAATTTTGTTCAAATCATTGTCGTCCTGCACGTACTCCACGCGTTTCTTGCGGGAGACCTGGTAGAGGGGCGGCTGGGCAATATACATATAGCCCTGCTTTAGCAACTCCGGCATTTGTCGGTAAAAAAACGTGAGCAACAGCGTACGAATATGACTTCCGTCAACATCCGCATCCGTCATGATGATGACCTTGTGGTAACGCAGTTTACTAAGGTCAAACGCCCCTTCAGCGTCGCCATCGCCAATACCTGTGCCAACAGCGGTGATCATCGTGCGGATTTCCTTGTTCTCCAGCACCTTGATGAGCCGCGCCTTTTCCACGTTGATGAGCTTGCCTCGCAACGGGAGGATCGCCTGAAACTTCCGGTCTCGCCCTTGTTTAGCTGAGCCGCCCGCCGAGTCGCCCTCCACAATATAAAGCTCCGTATTGGCAGGATCACGATCCGAACAATCAGCCAATTTCCCCGGCAAGCCGCCACCAGTCATCGCGCTTTTGCGGACGGTTTCCCGCGCTTTACGGGCCGCTTCGCGCGCGCGCGCGGCGGTGAGCCCCTTTTCAATGATCTTTTTGGCCACTGACGGGTTTGTGTCGAAATGATGCATTAAGCCGTCGTACGTGGCTTTGCTAGTGACACCCTCGATCTCGGTGTTTACCAGCTTGCCTTTGGTTTGCGAATTAAACCGCGGATCGGTCAGTCGCAAACTTACCACCGCCACCAAGCCTTCGCGCACATCGTCACCGGAAAGATTCGGATCCTTATCCTTCAGCAAATTATTCTTCTTCGCGTGTTGATTGACGGCTCGGGTAAGCGCGCTACGGAAACCTGAGAGATGCGTGCCTCCATCCGCGTTCGGGATAGAGTTTGCGTAACACAGAATCTGGTCGTTGTAGCTGTCATTGTACTGAATCACCACATCCACAAACACATCGCCCGTTTTGTTTGCAACCACAATCGGATTAGCATGAACCAGTTGTTTGTTTTTCCCCAACTGCCGCACAAATTGCACGATGCCGTCCCGGTAAAAAAACGTTTCCGACTTATCATCCTCGCGGTCATCAATCAGCCTGATCTCCACGCCCGGATTCAGGAATGCCAACTCCCGTAAGCGGCTTGCCAGCAAGTTGAATTGAAACTCCGTGGTGATGGTGAAAATTTCCGCGTCCGGCTTGAACGTCACCAGCGTGCCGGTACTTTTTGTTTTGCCGATGACCTCAAGCTTGCGCGTCGTTTTGCCGCGCTCAAATTCCATCGTGTGCACCTCGCCATCCCGGCTCACTTCCACCTTGAACCACTCCGAAAGCGCGTTCACACACTTGGCGCCCACCCCGTGCAAACCGCCCGAGTACTTGTAAGCCCCTTGCCCGAACTTGCCGCCCGCGTGCAGATTGGTAAGCACCAGTTCCACCGCGGGGATTTTAAACTTCGGATGATTGTCCACCGGAATGCCACGGCCGTCGTCGCGAATACTCACCGAACCATCCACATGAATAGAGATTGTGATGTGATTGCAATAGCCAGCCAAATGCTCATCGATCGAGTTATCGAGCACCTCAAAAACGCAATGATGCAGCCCATGTTCATCGGGATCGCCGATGTACATTCCAGGGCGCTTGCGGACAGCCTCGAGCCCCTCCAGCTTGTCGATTTTCGACGCGTCGTACTTTTGTTCCGCAACCGGGGTCTTCTTGTTGTTATTCGCCATGTAAATCCTGTAAAATGCCTGTTTTGCGGGCGCAAACTTAAAGGCGGAGCCTACCTGAAATCTAATTTTACGACAAATCTTTTCGTGTGAACTTCAGGAAAATGACACAAGATGTGGTGCGGCTTGGTCGCCCAAGCACAAGATGCAGCCCTGTGAATAAGTTTGCGGTAAATAAAAAGCACCCCCTGATTGGAGGTGCTTGAAATTGTCGATTTTTACGTTTAGCGATCCGGGTTTTCGATGGATTCGGGCAGAGTGTTTGGATCTTCGGGATCGGATAAATGGCGCGACCCCTGAATGCCTTGGAAGTTGATAACGCCCATACCGTTGGGTTCCGTGCTCTCTTCTTCGCGCCCACTCGCAGATTCGGTAAGCCCAGTGGGAGTCGCGGAAACCGGGGCATCCGAAATAACGCCAGGCACGGAAGGCTGGGTCTGCGGGCTTATTGCCCCAAAGTTCATCATCAAAATCACAATGGCACCCAAGCTGCCCACGGGAACCATCCAGCGCAAAAGGTTACTCGAGACAGTCACCGGAACCGCATACGGCTCCGGCAGCGGCTCTTCAGCATCGATTTGACGTTCAATCTGCGACCAGTAGAAATCGCGCGAATCGTCCAAAATTACGGGTTTTTCGCCGAAATGCAGCGCGTTTTCCACCACCCGCAATTCCTCGGATAACGCCAAGGCTTCGGGGTTTTGCTCGATGAGAGTGGCGATCTGCGCGGCCTCTTTCGGGGCCAATTCGCCGTCCATCCACGCCTGTATTCTGAGTTTATCTTCGTGCTTCATCTTGCCTTGTCCTGTGTAGACTCACCTATGTCGCTCTTTCTTCAAAGAAATTAGCAGGGTGGCCAATTTTCTTCGGGCATAAAACAACCGGCTCATCACCGTGCCGATGGAGCAATGCATCGCCTTGGCGATCTCCTTGTATTCAAGCCGCTCGAACTCGTGCAAAATCAATACCGTGCGGTGCTCGTAACTGAGCTTCAACATCGCGTCGTCAATTTGTAAACGGAGCTCTTCGCGCTCCACATTCTCGGTGGGATTGAATTCCTCCACCGGCATACGCCGTTCCACGCCGCCGGACTCCTCTTCCATTTGGTCAAGTGAATCGGTTTGTTTCCGCTTCCGCTTTCGCAAAAAATCAAGGCAGAGATTGATGCAAATCCGCGTCATCCACGTGGTGAAACTGGAATTGTGTTTAAACTGCTTCAGTCGCTGCCAACCCTTGACCCATGCTCCCTGCGAGAGATCCAACGCCTCTTCCTCATTGCGTAACATACTAAACGCCCGCGCGTAAATTTTATCTCGATGCCGATGCACCAATTCCTCATAAGGCGGCATCGCACCCCGTTGCGCGGCGCGCACCAACGCCTCATCGTCGGCATTCGGGATGTCCAGCTTCTTTGCCATCGCTCAGCCCTTCAATCGCCCTTTCGTGCTCGGCACCGCTTTGCCAATGCGCGAATCTTTTTGGCATGCAAAATCAACAGCCTTGGCAAAGGCTTTAAATAACGCCTCCACCACGTGATGCGGTTCCTGCCCGTACAATAATTCCAAATGTAAATTGCATCGCGCCTCATTCGCAAACCCTTGAAAAAATTCGCGCGCCAATCCAAACCGAAACGCGCACGCATCGTCCTGAGCTTGTTCGCTTTTCAAAACCCGAAAGCCGAGTTTATCCATTCCCTTCCAAACCAAATACGGTCTCCCGCTGAAATCAATCACGCACCGCGCCAGTGTTTCATCCATTGGCACGTGCGCATCGCCCCAAAGCGGATTGCGCGGATCAAACCCAGTGCCGTATCGACGAAGGCCGCGTTTCTCGCCAAGCGCCGCACAATAGGCTTGGCCGAGTGCGATGCCGCAGTCTTCCACTGCGTGGTGGGCGTCCACCTCGAGATCGCCCGCGCACTTCACCGTGAGGTCGCACACTGAGTGCTTTGCAAACAGCGTGAGCATGTGATCAAAAAACGGAATGCCAGTGTCCACCGATGCCTTGCCGCGGCCATCGATTTTTAATTTTAGCTGAATCCGGGTTTCCCCAGTGGCGCGATCAACCTGCGCCGTGCGTGCTTTCATTGGGTTTGCTTTAGTGGGGAATGCCTGCGATTGCGATGTTTATTGGCTTTCGGCCGCAAGCAACCGCTCCGCTTCGATGGCTGCTGCGCAGCCCATTCCGGCGGCGGTTACGGCTTGCCGGTAAACCTTGTCCGAGCAATCGCCGGCCACGAACACGCCGGGCACACTCGTTTGCGCGCCTTCGGCTCGGGTGATATACCCTGCGTCGTCCATTTCCAATTGTCCCTTAAAAATTTGCGTGTTAGGCACGTGCCCGATTGCGACGAACACGCCCGCGCAATCCACAGTTTGCTCCGCATCGGTTTTGTTGTTTCGCAGACGCACGCCGCTCACTTTATCTTCACCTAAAATTTCTTCCACTTCAGAGTCCCAGACCATTTCAATCTTGTCATTTTCAAGTGTCCGTTCGGCCATGATTTTCGATGCGCGCAATTCATCGCGCCGATGGACGAGATACACTTTACTAGCAAACCGGGTGAGAAACGTCGCTTCTTCACAAGCTGAATCGCCGCCGCCGACCACCACAAGCGGTTGGTCGCGGAACATCGGCAACGCACCGTCGCACGTGGCGCAATAGGTTACGCCTTTTTTATCGAGTCGCGCTTCGCTGTCCAAACCAAGATGCCGGTGCCCTGCCCCGCTGGCGATGATGAGCGTTTGCGCCAGCACCAGCTCACCATCCACGATGAGCTTGAAGGGGCGTTCGCTTAAATCGACCGTTTCCACCGTGCTGCCGAATTTCACTTTGGCACCAAACCGTTCGGCTTGTTGCTGCATATTGATCATCAGATCCGTACCATCGATGCCTTCCGGAAAACCCGGATAATTTTCCACAATACTAGTAGTGGTAAGCAGTCCGCCTGGCATCGCACCGGTGAGCACGGTAGGCGTAAGTTGTGCGCGGGCGGAATAAAGCGCGGCGGTGAGGCCCGCGCATCCGGAGCCAATGATGACGACTTGTTCAGTTTCCTGTGGCATAGGGCGGGAACGCTACGCATCCGCCTCGCTGTTGGCAAGGGCAAGCTTTTAACTAGGGCAAAGAAGTGCGCAAGGTTATTTGGCTAGAAAAACTTCCTCGTCTTCATCCGCGCGGGGATTGGCCTCAAGGGAATCGCCGGCCTCGTTTCGATCCTGCGATGGCGGAGTGTTGTCGTGTTTGGAATGGAATTTCACGCTCACAATCTTGCTTACACCGCGTTCCTGCATTGTTACGCCGTACAACACATCCGCCGCCGAAATGGTGCGCTTGCTGTGGGTGATGACGATGAATTGAGAAAACGTGAGGAATTCTTTGAGTTTTTTTACGTAACGCTCAATGTTGGCATCATCAAGCGGGGCGTCCAATTCGTCCAACACACAAAACGGACTGGGCTTTACTTGATACAGCGAAAACAGCAGTGCCACGGCGGTCATGGTTTGTTCGCCGCCGGAGAGCAAACTGATGCTGCGCAACTGCTTGCCCGGAGGTGAGGCCACGATCTCCACACCAGCTTCGAGCACGTCCGCTTCCTCCGTGAGCACAAGATTTGCTTTGCCGCCACCGAAGAGGTCGGGAAACATTTTCTGAAAGTTCTCGCGCACTTTCTCAAAAGTTTCCATGAACATTTCGCGCGACTGTTTATCGATGCGGGCGATAACTTCCTGAAGCTCGGCCTTAGCATTCACTAAATCATCATGTTGCGTGCTGAGGAAAGTGTGGCGCTCTTCAATCTCTTCGTACTCATCAATCGCCACCAGATTGACCGGCCCCATCCCGTCAATTTTTTCCTGCAAGGCGGAAACTTGCTCACCCACAGCACCCCAATCTGTCGGCTGCGCATCACCAGTCATTTCTTCCGCCGTGACGGTTTCGGTGGTGGTTTGGCCGTTGTCGGTGATGTTGATCGTCACGCAATCACCGCGCACTTCGTGGAGGTTCACGGTGTATTTCTCGCGGATGCGTTCCACGAGTTGCTCCTGCGTCATTCGTTTCTCCGCCAGCTCCACTTCAATCTCACCCTTGCGCTCCTGGAGTTCGGTAAGTGAATTACGTTTCTCCGAAAGCTCCATCTCGCGCCGTTCAGCTCCGGCGGCTTGTTGATTGCGCTGCTGCGTGAGTTCCGCCGATTGCTCGCTGGAAGTCTCGCGCTCAATGCGCAGCCGATCCATCTCGCGGCGCGACTCCACATTCTGCGCTTCAAACTGCACCTTGCGCTCAGCACTTTCGCTCAAGGTTTGTTGCGCGCGCTCGAGTGTGCGCTGCAATTCCTCAAGTCGCTGTTCCATCGGTGTCTTGCGCTCGAGCAATGAATTCTCGCGTTCCTCGGCTTTGGACAGCGCAACCTTTGCTTCCGTTAAATCCTCGATGGCGCTTTCGCGGCGCTCGCGTTGTTCGTCGATGAACTGCTCATGCCCGTCGAGTGCCTCCTGGAATCCGCGCGCGCCCTCTTCCATCTCACGAATACGCGCGCCCAATCCTTGCGTCCGGCCCTTCGCGCCCTCCTCTTGTTCAGCAAGATTGCGCACCTCAAAAACCACGGTGTCGATTTTCTGGTGTAAGACCTGCCTTGAATTTTGCAGCGCGTTAAATTCGCCCTTCGAGGTGGCAATCGCCACTTCGCGGTCACTCAATTCGTCACGCGCATTTTGCAAGCTCGCCTGCAATTCCGTTTGTTC
>JAPKEI010000402.1 GCA_028872685.1 Verrucomicrobiota bacterium
CCCGTGCAAGTGGCCAAGGCCAACCCGAACCTTCCCCCGCCCAGCAAACCGGTGGTGGACAAAAACGGCGCGCCCATTCGCATCGTCACCCGCGAAGGCATCGTGCATCGCACGCTAAGCCTGAGCGCCCCCTCGCGTTACGTGCTCGAGCATCTCGAGAGCGGCAAGACCATTAACTTCCTCATCACCCAACATCCGGCGTTGGAGAAGAAAATGGAAAAACTGCTCGGCCGTCGCATCCTCGTCAGCGGACAGGAAGCAATGGATGCACGCAATCAACACACGCCGGTGCTCATCATCAAAACCTTAAAGACCACTGACGACACCGACAAGTAACGTGGCTATCGACGCCATTGAAAACCGGATTGATGGCCGTGCCATCGCCGAGCAAATACACGGGGAAACTCGGCGGCATATTGAAGCCCTGAGTGAGCGGGGCACACCGCCGGGTCTTGTGTTTGTACGCTTAGGCGAGGATCCCGCGTCGCGCGTGTACGTGGGGATGAAGGAAAAAACCTGCGACCGCCTCGGCATTCAGTCGACAACCCACGTGCTGCCGGAGGACACTTCGGAAAAGGAGTTACTCAAGCTCATCAGCGAGCTGAACGCCAACCCCACCGTGCACGGTATCCTCGTGCAGGCGCCACTGCCCGCGACCATCAACGAGGCCACCATCTTCGCCGCTGTATCGCCTAATAAAGACGTCGATGGATTTCATCCCGTCAACGTCGGCAAACTGTTGCTGGGCGATTCCGGTGGCTTTGTGCCCTGCACCCCCGCCGGCGTGCACGAGCTGCTCATCCGCAGCAGCGTGCCCATCCAAAGTGCGGAAGTCGTCATCCTCGGGCGCGGCAATATCGTTGGCAAACCAATGGCCGCCATCCTTTGCCAAAAAGCGAAGCACGCCAACGCCACCATCACGCTGTGCCACTCGCGCACGGCCAACCTCGCCGACCATTGCCGCCGCGCGGATATATTGATCGCCGCTATCGGTGTGGCGGAATTTGTGAAAGCGGATATGGTGAAGCCTGGTGCCACAGTCATCGACGTGGGCGTGAACCACATTGCCGATCCCAAAGCCAAGAACGGCACGCGGCTGGTGGGCGATGTGGACTTCGCTGCCGTCCAGCCCGTGGCCGGTCTCATCACGCCCAACCCCGGCGGCGTAGGGCCGATGACCATCGCGCTGCTCATGCGCAACACCGCCCGGGCCGCCGCGCGCGCGACAGGCGTTGAGCTTGAATCTATTTAATTTTATAAAATGACCGACGCACGAATTCTCCCCGACCTCCAATGCTCGCTGATTTGCGAGGACGTCCGACAGGAAGCCAACGGCAACATAATCCTGATCGGCGTGCTAAACCAAATCATGGTGCCGCAAGTGCCGGTGACGGCCAACAAGCTGGCGTGCTTCAACCGCTGGACCGCCGGTGTGGGCGAGTTCAATGAAGTGGTAAAGCTACTCGCACCTGATCAATCCACCGTGGTGCGCGAAAACACGCTGGCGTTTTCACTGGAGAATCCGGGAATGACTCGCACGAACGTGCACCTGTTTCAAAACGTGGAGTTCACCGAAGCCGGTGTGTATTACGTGGAAGTGACTGTCGACGACGTGCTAAAGCTGCGTTATCCCCTGCCCTTGGTGGTGATGCCGCAAGACCAAAACGGCGGCGGCAGCGACGCCAACGCAAGCGAACAAAATTAATTTATGGAACCGGCCCCGCCCAATGGCGAACCGCCGGAGGAAACTTCGCCGGAGTCTAGCGAACCCATCGAGCCTTCGGTCGAGTCGGAGCCTTCGCCCCCCAAGGGCTTTCCCGTCACCTTCAGCGGCGTGGCGTCTTTTGCCGAAACCAGCTGGGGACGCCTAATCGGCTGGCAATTCCTGATAGCCCTCGCGCTGGGCGGCGCGGTGCTGCTCGTGCTAGCCCGCCACTGGGCGCCGGTGGTAGATTCTGCAATGCAGCAACTCCCCGCCGAAACCGGTTGGCGGAATGGCGCGCTGGTGTGGCCGGATGACAAACCGATGGAGCTTGGCCGCAACAATTATTTCTGCCTCATCGTGGATCCCGAAGGCACAGCGCGCCAAGGCCAACTGGCCGATGTGCAGATTGAACTGCGCCGCGAGGATTGGCTGCTCGGTTCGGTGTTCGGCTATTTTGAATTGAAATATGCGCGCGGTGATTTGCCCTTATTGCG
>JAPKEI010000403.1 GCA_028872685.1 Verrucomicrobiota bacterium
AAGAACGCGATGTTGTTTCCATTGGTGCCGGCCGGATTGGTTTTGGTGGGCGGGGCGTTGTTGTTGTCCGGACCGTGGCCGATTGGGCTGCCGGTGTTGGTGGCGGGCACGGGCGAGTTAGTGGGGGCACTTTGGCGCGTGGCGTGGGATTGACAACGCTGCTCCAGCCGCCAGAATCGCGGCGATGAAATCCTTTGCTTCCTTAACCCGATTGGTGTCGGCGCTTTTTGCGCTGGCGATTGTTGGCAACGTGGCCGCTGAGATTCCGAAGCTCAAGCTGGTGAACGCGTTTCCGAACCTGAAATTCAAGCGACCGCTTTGGATGGAGCAACTGCCCGATGGCCGCACATTTTTGTTGGAGCAACGCGGTAAGGTTTTCATTCTGCCCAAAAATGCTTCCGGCAAATCCACGCAACTTTTTTTCGACATCGAAGCGCGCAAACCTTACGTGAAAGACGAGGAAGGTTTGCTCGGGATGGCATTTCATCCGCAGTTTGCAAAGACCGGAAAATTTTATGCCTTCTATTCCGCGCACAATCCGCTGCGTAGCGTGGTGAGCGAATTTCGCGTGAGCAAAACCAATCGCAACAAAATCGATGTTTCCACCGAGCGTGTCTTGCTGACCATCGCGCGGCCCTTTTGGAATCATGACGGCGGCTGCATTCTCTTTGGGCCCAACGGTAAACTCTTTATCACCCACGGCGATGGCGGCAGCCGCGAGGATCCCAAAGACAACGGCCAAAACCTTGCCACCCTTCGCGGCACCATCCTGCGCATCGACGTGGATCGCCCCACCAGCGCACGGCCTTACAGCATCCCGCACGACAACCCCTTTGTTGGTCGCCGTGGCGCGCGCGCGGAAATCTGGGCATATGGATTGCGCAATGTTTGGCGGATGAGTTTCGACCGCGCCACCGGCGAACTGTGGGCGGGCGATGTGGGCCAGGATTATTGGGAGGAGGTAAACCTCATCACCAAAGGCGGCAATTACGGCTGGCGCACGCGCGAGGGCTTCCATGAAAGCCGCAGCAAAAAAGGCGGCGTGCTCAGCACCCAATACAAGAATCCTGAAAAGTTGCTGAACCCCGTGATCGAGTATCCGCACACGCCGGCGTTGGCGAAGCAATCAAAATTTAATCAACACAGCCACGGTCTGAGCATCACCGGCGGTTATGTGTACCGCGGCAAAGCCATCCCTGCGCTGCGCGGCGCGTATGTGTACGGCGATTACAAAAGCGGTACCGTGTGGGCCTTCCACCAACGCGCCGGCAAAGTGACTGAGTACAGCCAAGTTATCGGCCCCAACCCCATCCGCCTCATCGCCAGCTTCGCCGAGGACAACGCCGGCGAGCAGTATTTGCTGGGATTTCAGGGGAACATTTATCGGTTGGAGGCGAAGTAAACTGGTAGGGCGGTTTTTTCGGAAACCGCCATGGCGCGCTTGGATAGCCTGCTCTACCTTAGTCGCGGTGTTGGCTTTTTAGCTCGCCCCACCGACCGCACGTTGGCTCCTTTTCGTTCGCCATCGCCTAAATCCATCCGGGCGCGCTCAGCGGCGGAGTGCAATCGTTTCACCACGTCTGCGTGTTGCGCCGCCACGTTGTGTTGTTCCGCCGCATCGGTTTTTAAATCAAAGAGCATTGGCTTTGGGTTGCGCTTGGAAGGCAGCACCAGTTTCCAGTGCCCATCGCGCACGGCTTCGAGGTGCTTCGTGTGGTAATAGAAAAAATATTTGTGGGGCGATTTCGCGTTCGCGGGACTCCAAGTGCTCCAAATATTTTTGCCGTCGAGGGTGCGTTCGGGCAACTTGGCCCCGGCGAGCTCGGCGAAAGTGGGCAGCAGATCCATTAGCGAACCCAACTCATCACTGGCGCTGTTCGCCGGAATAATTCCCGGCCAACGCACAATCGCCGGCACGCGCACTCCGCCCTCGGCGGTAGTATAACCCCAACCGCCCAGCGGGTCGTTGCTGCCTTGGGGCGGGTTACGACGGGGCGCGCCGTTGTCACTAGTCCAAATGACGAGCGTGCGCTTATCGATTTTGTGTTTCTTGAGCGCCTTGAAAATTTCACCGGCGGCCCAATCCAATTCCTCCACCGCATCACCCCACGCGCCGTTTTTTGATTTGCCGCGAAAGGCTTTACTGGAAAACGGCTGGCGCGAACTGCCGGGCATATTGTGCGGGAGATACAAAAAAA
>JAPKEI010000404.1 GCA_028872685.1 Verrucomicrobiota bacterium
CAGCCTTGGGTAGGATCAAGCTTGGCCAGTGGCTTGGATAAATTTGGCGGTATGTTCGAACCAGGTGTGGAATGACAATTGGCGCATCTCATTTTTAGGGATAGGGCTTTACCTTCTTCCCGCAGCTTCAGAGCGGCTGGGCCATTAACCAGGGCAAAGTCTTTACGTGCCGGGATGCGGTCACGAAGGAAGACGGAGAGATGCGAGGCCTCTTTCTGAGTCATTGGCACGCGAGGCATCCGGCCGGCGGGCCGACTGTGCAGTGGGTTGAGTAGGAACTGGACGAGTTGCTCTTGTGTGTACTTTTGCTGCAGCTCTCCCAGAGGAAAATCCTTGCCGTTGTCCTTGGCATCGGGCGCATGGCATTGGGCGCAGCCGATGGTTTCATAAAGTTTTTTGCCTGCACTGGCACGGCCGGTTGTCACCACCGTCTTGCCCAGTGGCGGAGCAAGGGACACCAGATAATGGCGCAGGGCATCGACTGCGCGCGCCTTGGCCTTCTCGGTAAGACCGTGCAGTAAGTCGGGCATGATAGTGCCGGGTTTGAAGTCATGCGGATCATTCAGCCAATGTCGCAGCCAGCTGGCTGAAGCAGAGTTGTGAGTGGTGAAGAGCACCGGAGCCGGGCGCGTTTCAAAACGGTGACTCTGCGATTTGTCCGCAGCGTGGCAGCCGATGCAGTTTAGCTCGTTGATGAGCACCTCACCAGCGGCTACTTGTTCAGTTGGTGTTTGAATGGGAAAACGCTCGAAACCGGGAACCGCCGGTTGCGCTACCGCGAGGAGCGGAATCAGACAAACGATGATCACGGCAGAGCGCATTACGATTGAGCATCGCGGGCCTTGCCAAGGAGCTTCATCCACGGGCCCATGTAGTGGCCGTGGTCCCAAAAGGTGCGGCCACTGATGAGGTTGCCATCGATCACGCACGGCTCGTCGACAAAAATGCCCCCGCAAATTTCCAAGTCAAACTTCGCCTTCGGCACCGTGGCCATCCGCCGCCCCTTCGCGCAATCGGCGCGGGCCACGATCTCCACACCGTGGCACACGCTGGCGATAGGCGCATTCTTCTCAAAAAAGTATTTGGTGATGCGAAGCAAATCTTCGTCTTCTCGAATATATTCCGGCGCGCGGCCTCCACTAAAAAAGATGCCCAGATAGTCCTCAGGGTTAATGTCAGCAAAGGCGATATCCGCATCCATCGTGTAACCCTCCCATTCCTTGGTAATCGTCCAGCCGGGTTTGTTCTGGTGCATCACCATCTGGTAGGTGCGCTTTTCTGGAGCAGCTACCACGGGTTCATACCCTCCCTCGATCAACCGAAAGTAGGGGTACATAGTGTCCACTGTCTCAGTGGCATCACCAATAATGATGAGAACCTTGGGTTTATTGGTATCGCTCACGGATGTGGGAACTAAGCTTCTGCGAGACACTTTTCCAAGTACGTTCGCGCGAGGTTGATCTCAGCAGTACAGGCGGTGGTGTCTTTCAGGATCGGAATGCCGCGGGGGACCGGGTGCATGAAAATGCTGGTGAAGCCGGAATAGTTGATCTGCTTGAGCGCACGCACGATGGGCACAAAGTCGAGCTTTCCACGCCCGGGCATTTGCAGCAGTTCCTGCTCCTTGGGTAGTTTCTTGGAGCAACCCATGCCGTGTTGCCAAGCGTAAAACATGGCGATACGGTTGCCTAGTGCCTTGATGAGCTTGGCATGGCCATCGGCATCTACCCTGAGGCTTTCCAGGTGATAGGGGGCTAACGCAATGCCCAGATGCTTGCTGGAGGAAAATTCAATCAGCCACTTCATGGAGTCAGGAGAGTCCATGAGGCTATTGCCATGGTTTTCAATGGCAATGGTAACATTCGCCTTCTCAGCCGCCGCAACATGCGGCTTTAGCAACTCGGCAAATTTCTTTACCTCGGCCTTGAGTTCAACTCCCTTGAGCCCTTGGCGCCCGTGTCCGCCGCATACCAGCATCTTGGCGCCAAATTTTTGCGCGACTTTCATCTCCTTCTGCAATCCAAAGGGGCCAAGGTCATACCGGGTGATGCAGCCAAGCCTTGTTCGATGTTGCTTCAGTAGTGTGGCAAATTTTCCGTAGCCCATTTCCTCGATCTGCTCTCGTTGGTTGCCGTGCACACGCGGCCAGATATCGATGGTGCCTGCCCCCGTTTTGGAAACCTCGGGCAGGATGG
>JAPKEI010000405.1 GCA_028872685.1 Verrucomicrobiota bacterium
CCCGCCCATAGCAATGGCACCACATACGCGGGAAGATTGGCGAAGGACAGGATCTGTGCTTTTGGGATCAGCCAAGTCTTCGTGATAGGCGAGCCAGAGGCTGGAAGCCGCTCCAGCCGAACCCCCGGTTACAGCGATGCGGGATGGGTCGAAGTTCCACTCCTTGGCCTTGGTGCGAAGGAACTGAATGGCCCGGGCAGCATCATGAACCGCAGCAGGGAGAAGTTGGGTGCCTGCAAGCCGATAATCAATCGAGCAATAGCTGTACCCCTGTTTGAGAATGTTTGCCTCGATGGTCTCGTTTTTCTTGCCGCCCAACCAGCCGCCTCCATGGATGTGGACGAGCAGGGGCGTGGGTTCCTTCGCCTCAATCTTCCAGAAATTGAGCTTCATGTCCTTGTGGGAACCGTAGGAGACATGCTTGTGAGTAGGCTCGACGTTCTGGGCAAAGAGCGACGTTGCCGTGAGGATTGAGAGTAGTAGGAGGTATATGGTTTTCATTGGTAATTCGTTTTCTTCAGATAGCGACTAACTGAGTTTCCAACCCTTGCGGTAATCGCGCTTAATGAACTGCTCGGCATTGGGAGCATTGGTGGCGCGCATCTCTTTTGTATCCCACTGGATTTTCTTCTCGGCACGATACGCGACGTTGCCGAGGTGGTTGGCCTCAGTCAGCAGACCGGCATATTCAAAGTTGCTCAGTGTCGGAGCGCCGCCTTTGCACGCCGCGATCCAATCCTCGTGATGGCCGGGAGAGCGTGGAATAAACGGGGCCGGACCTTTGAAATCGGCGAACTTATTTTCAGGAAGCAAAACATGCTTTTTATAATCGGATAACAACATGCCCTTGTCACCGATGAACAAATGGCCGTTGGCCCACTGCGGGATACCCTTGTCTTTCCAGATTTGCGGCTTCTCCAAGCCCTGGTACCAGGTCAGTTTCACCGGCGGCAAATCGCCGCGCGCACCGTATTCATAGATCGCCTGCATCGAAGCTGGAGCAATATCGTGATGAGGTTTAGGTCCCTTGGCTTCGACCGTCAACGGCGCTTCGAGTTTCAAGGCCCAGAACGGTAAGTCGATCATGTGACTGCCGAGGTCGGACATCGTACCGTTTCCAAAATCCCACCAGCGGTACCATTTCGGGCCAGGAAAATAATCGTTGTGGAATGGCCGGGCCGGCGCCGGGCCCAACCATAGATCCCAGTTTAGACCTGCGGGAATCGGGTCAGATCCTTTTGGCGTGCGAATAACGCGAAAGGGATCCTTGGCATCGCGAGCCGCTTGCTTGCTTTCATGCCAGCCCCAGGCACGCGAATGCCAAACGTGAACCTCGCGAACCTCGCCAATTGCTCCTGACTGAATCAGTTCGACCACGCGCCGATAATTATCCCAACCGTGGATTTGCGTTCCCATCTGCGTGGCAACCTTCGTCCGGCGAGCTGCCATGCGAATGATGCGCGCTTCTTCGATGTTGTAAGTCAGTGGTTTTTCACAGTAGACATGCTTCCCTAGTTGAAGTGCCGGTAGCGTAGCAAAGGCGTGAGTATGCTCGCAGGTGCTGACAACAACTGCATCAAACTCATTTTGATGATCAAATAGTTTTCGAAAGTCAGTCGCTGTGCGTGCCTTAGGGAATCGCCGTGCAGCGACCTTCAGGTTGGTTTCGTTGACATCGCACAGGGCAACAATATTCTCCGATTCAAACTCGCGAAGGTTCCGGTTACCACGACCACCGCAGCCGATCATGGCGATATTGAGTTTTTCATTCAGATTACGCCCGCGCACGATGTTGGGTGCCGAAAGAGTTGCAGCTGCCCCGATGGCGGCGCTGGTTTTCAGAAATGATCTGCGATTGAGGCGTTTAGTGGTCATGATGTTCTCCAGTATTAGGGGTTGGTACACTTAAGGTAATTCATTCGTGGAATCCAGCAGCCATTTCTTTAGGTTCGAAACCGCTATTCATCTTTATGTCCCTTTTTTAACACGAAATTGAGCGTTCGGTATTGGCTTCATTTTCTCGCCCTGCGCTTGCCACTCCAGGGACAACGTAGGGGCATTATCGGGAGCCAAACAGTTTATTCGAAGGGGATGAAGGCCTGCCCGCAAGGCAATCTTTCCTGACAGGGCCTTCGAGCCCGCCGTGTATTGAGAATCGGCATCGATCAACAAGGCATCATGGAGGCGAACGAC
>JAPKEI010000406.1 GCA_028872685.1 Verrucomicrobiota bacterium
CTCGTTGGCAACGCGGCGGCGGTGGACCCGCGCCTGAGTTCTCTTTCGCCGGGAGGCGTGCAAATCGGCACGGAGACGGAGATCATTTTCCGTGGCCAACGCCTCGCGGACGTGGAGGATATTTTCTTTTATCATCCGGGCGTGAAGCTGGTGAAGATTACGGAGAAGAATGATAAATTTGTTAAGGCGCTCATTAAGGCCGATGGCAGTTGCCCTCTCGGCGAGCACAAAGCGCGCGTCCGCACGCGCGGCGGCGTGACGGAGCTGCGCACATTTTTCGTGGGGCCATTTGCGCTCGTGGCCAAAGTGGCGCCCAAGGCGGGTGAAGCACCGCAGAAATTGCCGCTCAACTGCACAGTGGCCGGTTCGGTGGCAGCGGAGTCGGTCGATCGTTTTGCGGTGGCTGTAAAAAAAGGCCAGCGCATTTCCGCCGAAGTGGAAAGCATCCGATTGGGCCGTGGGTTTTATGATCCGTACGTGGCCATCGTGGACAGCAAAGGCTTTATCGTGGCGCGTTCGGATGACACGCCGTTGTTTGTGCAGGATTGTTTTGTGAGCGCCGTGGCCAAGGGCGATGAAGTGTACACCATCGAGCTGCGCGAAACTTCGTACGGCGCGCTGGGCGGTTATCGGTTGCACGTGGGTACGTTCCCGCGACCCACGGCGGTGTATCCCGCGGGCGGCCAAGAGGGCAAAGAATTGGAAGTGAAATTCATTGACCCAGTCGCCGGGGATTTCAAACAGAAATATACCGCGCTCGAGCCCAAATCATTTGAAGCTACCTTCGGCCAGCAAAACCAACCGTGCTTCCGTGACCTCGCCGTTTTCCCGCAAGCGGAAGGCGTGGTGGCGCCGTCGGGCAACAAAGTGCGCGTGTCGCCTTTCCCCAACGAACTCGAAGCCGAGCCAAACAATTCCGTGGGCGAAGCGCGCCTCATCGAAGCGCCTTTGCCACTCGCGTTCAATGGCATCATCCAAACCAAGGGCGACGAGGATTGGTTCCGGTTCACTGCCAAAAAAGGCCAACGATTTGACGTGCGCGTGTACGCCCGCAAACTGCGGTCACCCATCGATACGGTGATGTCTATTTGCAACAAAGATGGCCGCAACCTCGCCAGCAATGATGACTCCGGTGGCCCCGACAGTTACATCAGCTGGACAGTCCCCGCCGATGACGAGTACACCCTGCGCATCCGCGACCATCTCGGCAACGGCGGCCCGGACTACACCTATCGCGTGGAGTTTCAGCCCCGCGTGCCCACGCTGAGCTTGTACGTGCTGGACACCAGTCGCTACAACACGCAAACGCGCAAGAACGTCGTGGTGGCGCGCGGCAATCGTTTCCCGCTCGTAATTCAGGCACGTCGCGGCAACTTCAGCGGCGCGCTCGCACTGAGCACCAAAGATTTTCCTCCGGGTATCACTCTGCACGCTGCGCCAATGGCCAGCAATAAAACGTCTCAAACAATCGTGTTTGAAGCTGCGGCCGATGCGCCTATCGGCGGAAATCTTGGCGATCTGATGGGTAAACTGATGGGCGAAAAAGTCGCCGACATCAGTGGTGGAATTTGGCAAAATTACGACCTTGTGCAGAACGGTAACCGCGGCGTTTATTATAAAACGTGGGTGGATAAAATGGCTGCGGTGGTCGTAGAAGAATTGCCATTCAAAATCCGCATCGAAGAAATCAAAGCGCCGCTGGTGCGTGCGGGTACGCTACCGCTCAAGATTATTGCCGAGCGCAAAGAAGGCTTCACCGGCAACATTAACGTACGAATGCTCACGCGCCCATCGGGCCTCAGTTGCAGCTCAAACATCAATATCCCCGCCGGCAAAGATGAAATCACCTATCTCTTCAGCGCCAATTCCAGCGCGGAGATTCTTGACCACAAAATCGCAATGCTTGGCACCGCCACCGTCAGCGGCGCCACGGCGTACGTTTCCACCCAGCTTACTTCGCTGAAGATTGCCGATTATTTTATGGTCGGTAAAATTATCCCCGCCACTACCACGCAGGGCTATCCCACGGCGTTGAAATGCGAGTTCACCAACAAAACAAAATTTCCCGGCACTGCATCCGTGGAATTAGTTGGCCTTCCTACTGGCACCACTACCACTAAACTGGAGATAACGCAGGACACCAAGGAGCTCACTTTCCCCATCACCGTGGCCGACAATGCCCG
>JAPKEI010000076.1 GCA_028872685.1 Verrucomicrobiota bacterium
TGATTTCCGTTCAGGTTGCGGTGAATATTGCAGCGACCGTACAGTTCAGTGGAATCGGGCAGCCCCAATGCCTCCGTGATGAGCGGATCAGAGTTCACCCGAAAATATGCTTGTGGGCAGCTTTGGTGTAGGATGGTGTGATCGGCAAGGATGGTGCCGAGCGGCACGCTTTCGCCAAGAATCAATTCGCGCGCGGCTTCGGGGAATTGCTCGAGATGAATCGCAATCGCGCCAAACTCCACCGGTTGATTTCCCTCGCCTGCTTCGAGGATGACCTCGCGCGTGTAAGCGGCCTCGGTTACTTCGCGGTTAACCATCCGCAGATGAATGCGCGACCCGTGAAAATGCTCAAGCGTGGGCGTCATATCATCGGCGTGAACGAGCAGTTTTCGAAAAGGCTCGGGCATATCCGCGCCGTCGATGGGCAACAGCTCGGGCGGAGCGACGCCGCCGCGTTGATAAAAATCGAGCAGAGGCTTCGCAGCGTCGTGCAGGGAAAGTGTAGATGCGGGAGTGGACATCAGGCGTAGCGTGCGTTGCGGTGTTCGGGCAAAAAGAATTCGTGCAGCAACCGGTCGACCTGCAAAAGGCCTTCGCGATTGATGTGCACGGTGTCGCCGTCGATGTTGAGGTAGCCCCATTCCTTGATGCGTCGGAGCGGTTCCGCGAAACGTTGTTGTGGATTCACGCCAAATTTTTTCTCAAAATAATTCAAACTCACTGAGCCCAACTTGAGCTGCAAAATAAATTCACGAATCAGCCGCTCGTCATCGCTCGGCGTCAACGCGCGGTGGATGGGCAACTCGCCGTCATTCACGCGCTCCACGTACGGATCGAAATCATGATGGTTTTGATAATGCACACCGCCGATGTGGCCGAAGGACGCCACGCCCAGTGAAAGCAAATCGGCCCCGGCCCAGAGTTGATCGCGGTATTCGAAAGTGGTTTTTGCCTTGTCTTTCACCGCTGTATACGCGCTGCCGATGGTGTAACCGGCGGCTTCAAACTCGGCAAAGGCATAGTCTGTCCAGCGGCGTTTGGTTTCCCAATCGGCTACTGGTGCGCTGAGTTTGCCGTCCTCCTGCATCCGTTTGTAAATGGTGGTGTTGTACGGCACTTCCATTTGATAAACCGTCACGCTGTCGGGCGACATCTCGATGGTCTTGGCCACGCACGCCTTCCAGTTGTCCTCCGTTTCATCGAGCATCCCCGCGATGAGATCAATGTTGATTTGCGGGAAGCCCACTTCGCGCGCGAAATTATAAGCGCGGTCAATCTCGCCCCCGCGATGTGCGCGGCCGTTGATTTCCAAAATGTGGTCATCAAAATTCTCAACGCCCAAGCTCAGCCGCGTGACGCCCACCTCGCGAATAATTTTCAGCTTCGCATCCGTCAACGTCCCCGGCTCGCACTCAAACGTCACCTCCTCCACCGCATCCCACGGCAGCAACGCCTTCATGCCATCGGTGAGATGTCGCAATTGTTTGGTGGAAAGATAACTCGGTGTGCCGCCGCCAAAATAAACAAAGCGAGGAGTGCGTCCGCCGATGAATGGTTTGCGCGCGTAAATCTCCAACTCTGCCAACGTGGCGTCGAGATAGTTTTTGATCGCCGCCGAATCCTTATCTGTGTACACGCGGAAATAACAAAAGTGACACCGCTTGCGGCAAAACGGAATGTGTAAATAAAGCCCCAGCGGCGTTCCGTCGACGGGGGGCTGCTCCATCGCATCAATCACCTCCGGCACCGCATCCGTTTGCCAAAAAGAAAACGGGGGATAGTTCGAGACAAAATAATTGCCCACCGTCGTCTGGGTTTCCAGCTGCGGCTTGGCCGAGGGTTCAAGGGGTGCGGTGCTCATTTCTTTTTTGTGCCGAGGCAATACAACGTGCCGTCCTCGCTGCCGATGATTATTTTTCCGTCCACCACCGCCGGCGAAGCCGTGATGCTGTCCTCTGTTTCAAAACTCGAAAGCAGTTTGCCATCCTTCAGCCGCACGATGTACAGCCGTCCGTCATTCGATCCCACAATCACCTTGCCGCCGCACACCACCGGCGAACTGTTCACCTGTCCGCGCGTGCTGAAGGTCCACACTGCTTTGCCGTTGTCGCGTCGCACGCAGTGCAGCCGCTTGTCTTCGCCGCCGAATAGCACGCGGTCTTTTGTGAGCGCTGGTGAGGAGGAATAAGGGAACAGTCGGTCCTTATATTGCCACACCACTTTCTCCGATTTGAGGTCGATGCACAAAAACGCGCAGTCGTGATGGCCCACATACGCGCGCCCGTCTTCTGCTGCGATGCTGCCAATGATGTGAGACTGTGCGTCAATGGATTTGTCACGCTTGCCCTTGGCAATGTCGATGATGTGCAGCATCGCATCGCAGCCGCCAAACATCGTGCGGCCATTGCTCAATGCTGGCGAGCCGTTCACATAATTTTCCGATTCGTATTCCCAAATCTTTTTGCCGGTCTTCGCATTGAGGCAATAAAGAAAAAAATCGTGGCTGCCGATGATGATGTAGGTTTGCTTGCCATCGGGACTTTTGGTCCAATTCGGTCCACCGGTGATTTGGTCGCCCGTTTCATATTTCCAAATCTCCTTACCGGTCTTTGCGTTCAACGCAAAAAACATTCCGAAGCTGTTACCGAAAAAAACTCGCCCATCCAAAAACAAGGCTGGCGCTTCAATGGGTTCTTTTGCATCAAACTCCCAAAGCTTTTTGCCATCGGTCAAATTCAACGCATAAAATTTCCCGTCATCAGCGCCAAAATAAACACGCCCGTCGCCTACCACGACAGAAGCTCTCACTGGTTCATTAGCATCAAATTTCCATAGCAGCGCCGGTTTATCCGGCACCGCCCCCGCAGCTACGCCGGTGAGACCGCGATTGCCCCGAAAAATAGGCCAATCTGCCCCGCGCAACATTGGCACGAGCAGAATGATAAAGGTGAGAATCCAGTGTTTCATAGTGGAAAACGTCCTCCAATAGACGTGAACCGGTTTGTTCGCTTTCAGAAAACATCCCACAAAATCAGCAAAATGCAACAAAAAAGTACGTGCACGTATGGTATTGCCTCTCTGCAAACTTCCCTTGTTGCCTTGGGAATTTAGTATTAAAAACAAGCCCATGAATCCCCGCGAGGCGTTGTTGGCGCTCAATCTGTTGCCGGAGGTCGGGCCGGTGGGGCTGCGGCGGTTATTGGAGAAGTTCGGCGATGCGCCAGCCGTGCTCGCCGCGCCGGCGCGGGCGTTGATGGAGGTGGATCGCATTGGCCCGAAAGTGGCCGGGCTCATCACGCGTTGGGAAAACCACGTGGACCTCGCGGGCGAGTTGGAGCGCATCCGGAATTTCGACTGCACGTTGCTCACGCAGGAAGATGATTTGTATCCGCCTTTGTTGCGCGAAATCTATGACCCACCAATTATCCTCTATGTGCGCGGCAAATTGGAGGAACGCGACCGGCACGCCATCGCGATGGTGGGCACGCGGCAATCCACGCTCTACGGCCGCGAAGCGTGCGGACGATTGGCCGGCCAACTCGCCGCCAGTGGCATCACGGTGGTCAGCGGCGGTGCGCGTGGCATCGACACCGCCGCGCACGAAGCCGCACTGCGCGTCGGCGGGCGAACCATCGCTGTGCTCGGCACCGGCATGGATATTGTTTACCCCGCTGAAAACATCGAACTCTTCAAACGCATCGCCCAGAGTGGCGCGGTAATCACGCAATTCCCATTCGGACGCCGCGGCGACAAGCAAAGTTTTCCCATTCGCAACCGCATCGTCGCGGGCATGACGCAAGGCACCGTTGTCGTCGAGGCCAACCGCTCCAGCGGCGCCCTTATCACCGCCAACTTCGCCGCCGAATATGGTCGCACCGTTTACGCCGTGCCCGGACGCATCGATTCCCCGCGCAGTGCCGGTTGTCACGGTTTGATAAAAGACGGCGCGCAACTTTGCGAATCCGCCGAGGATGTTCTGGCGGAGTTCGCCAACCACAATTACAGTTCTAATGAGCAACCCGAGTTGCCGTTGCCTGCGCTCACGCCCGCCGAGCAAACCATTTACAACGTGCTCACCCACGAGGAAATGCAGCAGGACGCTATCATCCGCCGCAGCGAGCTGCCGTCCGCCCAAGTCTCCGTGGCGCTCCTCCAGCTCGAGATGAAAAAACTAATCCAACAACACCCCGGCCGCATCTTCACCCGTGCGCGTTAAATTAAGGATTGGTAACTATTCGCGCTCTGCTCCAGCATACTCACTGGCCATTATGACGCCTCGTAATTGCCGATGGTGATGCTTGGTGGAAGTGGTGGTTAAACCAAGGCCGGTCGCAATCTGAATTGTCTCAATAACACCAACCGCCTGTTCCTGAGCATGATGGACAAAATGACTGTCCGGCCAAAAACCTTTGGCGACGTGGCCGCGCCGTTGGATGGAGTTTAGTTCGGTAGGTTTTCGTTTGCGATCTTCGGCTGGCACGCTTAGCCTCGGCGCATGAACCGACGCACTTTTATTCAAACCACCGGAGCTGCTGCTGCAGTGGCTGCCACCACGCAACTTCAGGCCGCTGAAAAAAAACGTGAACGGGCGAATCAGGGGCTTATTTTCAAGTCCACAAAATTTGGCGGACGGCCGAATTTGGATCGGATGCGCAAGCTGAAGGCGCTGGGGTTTGATGGCATCGAAGGTAGTGCGCCGGGAATGGACATCGCCGGGCTGCGCAAGGCGTGCGCGGAGGTGGAGCTGCCGATGCACGGGGTGGTTTACAACAAACACTGGCAGAAGCGGCTTTCCTCGCCGGATAAAGCCACGCGCGACGAAGGTCGGACGGGGTTGGAGGCGGCGATTCGTGAATCGAAGGCGGTGGGTGGTTCGTCGGTGTTGTTGGTGCCGGGCGCGGTGAAAGGCGCCAACGAGACGCACGAGCAGGTTTGGGAACGGTCCATCACCGAGATTCGCAAGGTGATTCCGCTGGCCAGCAAGCTCGGCATTCATGTGCTCATCGAAACGGTGTGGAATGGCTTTTGCTACAAGCCGGAGCAGTTTCGCGACTATATAGATGAAATCAACAATCCGTGGGTGCAGGCGTATTACGACATCGGTAACATGCAAAAATTCGCGCCGAGCCACGAGTGGATTCGCATCCTCGGCAATCGCAACGTAAAGCTGGACGTGAAGGATTGGGGCAAGAAAAATGGCTTCTGCCCGCTCGGCCAAGGCGACGTGGAGTGGGACAAAGTGCGCGCGGAGCTGAAGAAGATTAGCTTCTCCGGTTGGGTCACGCGCGAGGGCAGCGACGGCGGCGATGATAAGACGGCGAAGCTGATGGACGAGCTGCTCGACCTTTAGGCGCAGCTTTTTAGCACAATTTCAAACTCCAGTCCGGAAGGCTTGCGGTTCCGGCAGGTGACGGTTCCGTGGCAGGCTTCGACGCAGGTTTTGACGATGGCCAAACCGAGGCCCGCGCCGCCGGTGGCGCGGTTGCGGTCGAGTTCCGGGCGATAGAAGGGGTCGAAAATCTTCGGCAAACTTTCCTCAGGCAATCCCGGGCCGCTGTCGGTAATGAGGAGGGTCAGTGTTTCGTTCTCACGCTCGGCGGTCACGTTGATGGGGCCGGCATCGCCGGCGTATTGGATGGCGTTTCGGAGGAGGTTGCCAAGCGCGAGCGACAATCGCTGCGCGTTGGCGGTTACCGAGATCTCCTTGTTGACCGAAATTTTCACCGTTGAGTTTTTGGCGCCTTCCCGTTCCATTACGCGGTCTATGATTTCGCGGAGGTTCACCGGTTTCAGTTCAATGGACTTTGGCTTCACACCTTCCTGCGAAAAAAGCAGCAGCTCGTTGACCAGCTCGGACATGTGCTCCACTTCGTCCTGCACATCCAGCACGTATTTTTTTTGCTGATCATCCGCGCGTTGATCGAGGATGCCGAGGGCAACCTGAATGCGCGCAATGGGGGAGCACAGCTCGTGTGAGATGTCGCCGAGAAATCGCCGCTGGCCCTTCACGAAGCCATCGAGCCGGTCCGCCATGTGGTCCACCGCTTGGCCGACGCGGCCGATTTCGTCGGTGCGCGATGTGCTGACACGCGTGTCGAAATTTCCCTCCGCAATTTGTTCTGTGGCGGCGGTGATTTTGGCGATGGGCTGGGTGATGTTGCGCACCATCGGTAACCAGAAAAGCACTGAGAGCACGACGGCCAAGATGAGAATGTTCACCCATCGCAATGGATCGGAAAAGAGACCAGCGCCGCCCATTGTGTCGGACACCGTAACCAGTGTGGCAAAGTACTGGGCTTGGTTTCGCCCTCGTTGAACCCGGCGCAGTCCGAGGAGTTTTTCGTTGGGGAGTTCTTCGCTTCCCTCGGCCTGAACCACCACTGGAATATCTACTCCCGCCCAATACCGCGCTTGGGGCTTATCGGTTTTGATCATAAAAACCGCAGTGGGCCGATTGGGGGCTCCGCTCAGCGAAGGAGATCCTTTTTGTGGTGATCCAGATATGTTTCCGCCGTTGCCGCTACGGTTGGGCGAGCCTGCGTTGCCGCGCTGCCGCAGCCAGGTTTCTAATTCAGATTTGCTCAACTGTTTGTCTTTGTTGGTGTCGGCCTCGGTCATTATTTCTGTGGTTTGTTCGGGCCTGAAAGGGTTCCGCCGGCGGCTGAAAGGAGAGTTGCTTCGGGTTCCACGCTGCCCAATTTCCTCATATTTTTTGCGTTGCTCTTCATTAAGCAACTCATCCATCTTTTTCTGATAGTCCTGCATGATTTCACTGAGCAACTCGCGCGACTGGACGAAGCGTTCTTCCCGTGGCAATTCACGCAGGGCGGAGTTGGTCCACATACTGCGAAGAGCCTGATCGCGCCCGAGCCTGACGGCGGAATATTTCCCGCGTTGTTCTTCGTTCAACTGGAGTTGCTCGGCCAAGGTCGGGGGACGTTCACGGGGTGGTCTAGGGCGGGGGAGGTTCGCGATTTTTTCGCGAACCTCGTCGGGGATTTTCAGGGAATCACCCACCAGTGATTGGCCGTCGATCCCCACCAGATGAAATTCCACTTTGTAGATTTCAGAAAACTTTTCCAGCTCGCTTGCCCAATCCTCGCGCAGCCGGTTGGTGAGTCCATCGGAGATGACTTGAGCCACTTGTCGCACCCGTTGCTCCGATGGGCCAACGAATGGCGAGCCGGGGCCGATTTGGAATTCGTAGACCGCCCAGATCATTGCGCCAATCAGCAGCAGGTTCAAAAAGAACCAAGCGAGTATTTTGGTGAAAAGTGTACCGCGGATGTTCATAAAAAAATCATTGCTTAATCATCATGTAACCGACCGACCGGACGGTTTGGATGAAGTTGGGTGCCTTGGGGTCATCGCCCAGTTTCTGGCGCAGGGCGCTCACGTGGACATCGATCGACCGGTCGAACACATCGTAATCGCGTCCGGCCACGTCATCGAGAATTTGTTCGCGCGAACGCACTCGTCCGCGCGCGCGCATGAGGCTCAGCAGCAGGTCGAACTCCAGTGAGGTCAGCTTCAGCGGATCATCCCCCAACGCGGCGGTACGTGAGCCGGGCGAGATTACCAGATCGCCATTGGTGAGGTCCGCCTCGATTTCCGATTCACCTTTCGCACGGTCGTCTGACTGAGTGCGCCGCATCACCGCGCGTAGGCGGGCCAATAATTCGCGCGTGGAAAATGTCTTGGGCAGATAATCATCGGCGCCGATCTCCAGCCCCACCACCCGGTCGGCCTCATCGCCACGCCCAGTAAGCATCAGCACTGGCACATTGGATTCGTGTCGGATGGCCTTGAGCACTTCAAACCCGTCCATCCCCGGCAGCATCACATCCAGAATCACCGCGCGGTAATCGCCGTTAAGCACTTTCTCCAATCCCTCAGGGCCGGTGTTGGCCGAGGCAACATCGTATCCGAGCGGTGCGAGGTAATCGCGAATCAACTCACACAACTTCGGGTCATCATCAATGATGATCACCGGCGTAGCCACTGTGGCTGGCCCCGGCACAGCGCCTTCGGGCTGCATGTTCATCGTTTGACTCATGGCATGTCGTTTTTCGTAGGAGAAGACAGCTTACCTGTTTTCGCGCATTTTTTCCCTTAACTTTACAACATTTTACAATTTTCAGGCCCCGCTCACACAACTCCTTTACATCCATCGAGTCTAATTAATCAAGCAGATGCGATGCATCCAACTCAATCGAAGGGATTAATGATGAGCACAATGAGCACGATGATGGTGGGGATGGCCGATTGCGCGGTGCGCGACGAGGAGAACGAATCGGATGCCGCGATTCTTCGTCGCATTCGCAAAGGCGAGCCGGAGGCCTTTGAGATTTTGGTGGCACGTTATAAAAATCGGGTGTTCGGAATCCTGACCCATTACGAGCGGGACGCGCAGAAGGTGGAGGACCTCGCGCAGGATACATTTCTCAAGGCGTGGCGCAATTTGGAACAGTACCGCGCCAAGTCGCCCTTCGAGCATTGGCTCTCCCGCATTGCCAGCAACGTGGCGCGCGATCATCTGCGCCGCATCCAGCGGCGCATCCGCGAAACCAGCTTCGAGGATCTCGGCGAAGGCTCCATCGATTGGCTGAGCACCGGAAACATCAACCGGCAACTCAAGGTTCGCGAAGCGCGCCAACTGCTCGAATACGCCATGCAGGCACTCACCCCCCTTAGCCGTGTGATCCTCACCCAGCGCGAGATCGAAGGCCGCAGCCTGAAGGAGGTCAGTGAACTCACCGGTCAATCCGTTGACTCCGTAAAAGTCCGCTGCCATCGTGCTAAGATAAAAATGCGCGAGGCCCTCCAGCAACTTCAGAAAAAAGAAAACCGCGCCAGCGACTCGGCGAAAACCGATTGGCAGCCGTACTTGGAAGTCGCCCCGCTCGCCGTTTAACCCCCGTTTCCGCGCCAATTCTCTTTACGCCATCGCCCGTACCGCTACGCTGCCGGCATGCGCTTCCTCATTTCGCCCTCACGGATTCTCATCCTGTGCATTGGTTTTCTGATTGCCGGGAATGCCAACGCCGCCGCGCTGTTGGCCGGAGCCGCCAAGGTGGACATTACTGATGAACGTGGGCCAGTCAACGACCGTCTGTTCGCGCGGGCGTTGGTTTTGAAAAGCGGCGACACAACCGCCGTGTTGGTCACCATCGATGCCGTGGCCATCGGCGGGATCGGGCGCATCAAGGATGATTTTTTACCAAACATCCGCGCGGTGTTGAAAAAGGAAATGGGCATCCCGCCCGCCCATACCATTTTCAATGCCAGCCACTGCCACGGCCTCGTGCATCCGGACGTGGAGGCGCGCACCATGCAGGCGGTGAAAACTGCAATAAAAAACCTCGTGCCTGTGAAGACCGGCGCAGGCGTGGGGCGCGAGACGCGCATCATGGAAAACCGGCGGCTCGTTTTGAAGAGCGGCAAAGTGGTGGACGTGCGTCACGCTTACTCGTTGCCGCCCGATGAATTGGTCGCCGCCGTTGGTCCTGTGGACACAGAAATTGGAGTGCTGCGCCTCGACCGCCTCGATGGTAAACCGCTGGCCATCGTTTACAACTTTGCCTGTCATCCCATTCAAAACGTTCCCAGCGGTGGCAACACCGCCGACATCACCGGTTTTTCGTCAAAGACCATCGAGGAAAATCTGGGCAAGGATTGCATCGCGCTTTTCGTGCAGGGCTGCGGCGGCGACATCAACCCCATCAACTACAAAGCCGTCAACCATCTCCGCAGCGCCGAGCCTCTCGGTCTCATGCTCGGGCTGAGTACGCTGCGCGCCGTTCGGAAAATCAAAAGCCAACCCGGCCAGCCCTTGGTCGTTCACAGCGAAAAGCTTAAACTCCCCCGCGCCGACCACACTAAGCGTATCGCTGCCATGGAAGCCGAACGCAAAACATTGGCCGACTCGCTCAACGGAACATTTTTGAATCTAAACACCTTCCTGCCACTCGCCGCGAAGTACGGTCTCGCGGCCGATTTTCCCTCACTCAATTCCTATCGCTATCTGCATGAGCGAAAAATGGGTCGTACCGGCCTCGAAAAAATGGACGCCAAAAACCGAGTCAACCTGCAGGCTTACATCCGGAACGTTCACACGATGGAACAAATCACCCGCCTCAACACCAACCTGCGATTGCTTAAGAATCATCAAAAAGCCGGCTACGGTTCTGGCAACAAAACCATCGAGGCCGAGGTCGCCGGCCTGCGCGTGGGCGAGTTTGTGATGGTGACTTTCCCCGGCGAGTTGACCGTGCCCATCGGCCTCAACATTAAAAAGGCTTCCCCGCACGACCTCACCTTCATCGCCGGTTACACAAATGGCTACATTTACTACGCACCCACCGCCAAGCAACTCCGCAACGTCGGCGGCGCGCAGGAGGACAGCGACTGCCTGCTCGATCCAGCTTGGCAGAAG
>JAPKEI010000407.1 GCA_028872685.1 Verrucomicrobiota bacterium
TCCCGGTTTTTTCCTACGAGGAATCCCTCTCCAACGCCTATCGCATCAACTACACACCGCGCGTTTTTTCCGCCAACGAAGCGCCGCCCGACGTCACAATTTTCCTTCATCACGAAATGGCGCAGACGCCGATTTACCCGGGCAAACTTTTTTTCTTCTGCCAAGCGGCGGCTGACGAGGGAGGCGCAACGCCGATTTGCCGCTCCGATCTTTTGTGGGAACGCCTGCGTGAGCAACGGCCCGGCTTCGCCGAGGCCTGCTTGGCCAAGGGCCTGAAATATTCCAACGTCATGCCGGCCGAAGCCGACGAGTCGTCCGGCATGGGGCGCAGTTGGCAAAGCACCTTCAGCGTGGACAGCCGCGAAGCCGCCGAGGCGCGCTTGGCCAAGTTGGGCTACTCGTGGGAATGGCAGGCCAACGGCGACCTCCGCGCCACCACGCCGGTGCTCCCCGCCGTGCGCGATCTCGGCGACGGCCGGGCCAGTTTCTTCAACCAGCTCATCGCCGCCTTCAATGGCTGGAAAGACACCCGCAACGACCCGGCCAAGGCGATCACGTTCGGCGACGGCACCCCGCTCGATCCCGCGGCGGTGGCTGCCGCCAGCGCTCTCGCCGACGAACTCACCTTCGACATCCCGTGGCAAGCCGGCGACCTCGCCTTGATCGACAACTACGCCGCCATGCACGGCCGCCGCACATTCAGCGGCACTAGAAAAATCCTCGCCTCACTCGTCGCCGCGTGATGGCTAGCTGGAGAGCGGGAATCTGATAGGTTTGACCGTGTGAACTTGAAAGCGGTTATTCATTTAATTTAAATAATTCTGCTATCAAACACAACGGCTCCGGTGTAATCGCTGGCTATGTCGTTGCGTTTTCATAATTCCAACTGCTCCAATTGAGATGAGTCAACGGTTTGATGTCATAATCATTGGAGCGGGAGGCGCAGGGCTGATGTGCGCAATGACGGCAGGCCAACGTGGGCGTTCTGTGGCCGTGCTGGAGCATAACGATCGTATCGGAAAAAAAATTCTAATCTCGGGCGGAGGCCGCTGCAATTTCACAAATCTCGATGCGGGACCGGAGAATTATATTTCCAGCAACCCGCACTTTTGTCGCTCAGCACTTTCGCGTTATCCAGCGGGTGAATTCATCGAGTTGGTGCGCAAGCATGGTATTGAGTTTTATGAGAAAACATTGGGTCAACTTTTCTGTAAACATTCCTCCCGCCAAATTGTGGGATTACTTGAGGGCGAATGCCGCGATGCGGGCGTAGATATTTTTTCCGAATGCAAAGTCAACGCACTCCAAGGTGATAATGGGTTCCAGTTGCAAACATCACTCGGCGATTTTGAATGCGAATCACTCGTTATCGCCACGGGCGCGCTTTCTTTTCCCAAACTTGGAGCTACGGATTTTGGTTATCGTGTTGCGAAACAATTTGGGGTGCCAATTGTTGAGCCGCGTCCCGGATTGGTCCCCATCATTCCCAAACTTGGCGACGGTTCGCCTTGGCCTTTCATCGAACTCTCCGGCATTTCAATAAGTTGCGTTGCCAGCGCCGGAGGCCAGTCGTTTCGTGATCAACTACTCTTCACCCATCGCGGGCTGAGCGGGCCGGCGGTATTGCAGGTGTCCAATTATTGCAGACAGGGCGAGACGTTTGCGTTGAATTTATTGGTGGATGAAACCTCAACCGCATTACTAGACGACGCTCGGCAATCTCGGCAAACCCCTGATCGCTGGCTGGAAAAGAGGTTTCCCAAACGGTTTGCACATGCTTTTGCGAAGCAATTTGTGCCGGCCAAACCGATGGCTCAGATGAAACAAACCGATCGCGAGAGGCTGGTTAAGCAGTTGCTCGAGTGGAAGTTGATCGTCGCAAAAACCGAGGGCTACGCCAAGGCCGAAGTCACGGTGGGCGGTGTGGATACCAATGCGTTGTCTTCTAAAACCATGGAGTGTTGCGAGATATCCGGGCTCTATTTCATCGGCGAGGTGTTGGACGTCACCGGCTGGCTCGGCGGATATAATTTCCAATGGGCCTGGGTCGGTGGGCATGCGGCAGGTCAGATGGTTTGAGATTAAAAAATATTTCTTACGGTGTAATTAAATTATTATGATTGAGTTCTTACCAGCTTGCTGTGTCTCCGATTAAGGTTGAGCGAAGCTGGCT
>JAPKEI010000077.1 GCA_028872685.1 Verrucomicrobiota bacterium
ATGCATCAATCGTCCAAGAAAAAAACGGATCGCTGGGATGAGACACTGCACTCCACCCAAATGGTTTCCAGCGCCACCGGTAAAAGTTACGACACGCTGACGCCCAAGCATTTTTCCTTCAACTCACCCTTCGGCGCTTGCCCTGTGTGTCACGGGTTGGGGCAAAAACTGGTATTTGACGCCGACCTCGTGGTGCCCAATCCCGAAAAGACACTAGCCCAAGGGGCCATCGCCCCGTGGAAACGCGGTGGCCGCCGCATGATCATTTATTATAATCACGTGATCAAAGCTGTCGCTTCCCATTACGACCAGCCGCTCGATGTGCCGTGGGAAGAACTGCCGGAGGAATTTCGTGAGGTGATGCTGCACGGTTCCGGAGAGGAGGAGATCAAGTTTGCCTTCTGGCGCGCTGCCAAAAAAAATCCCAAGCCCAAGCCCTTTGAGGGGGTCATCCCCAACCTCGAGCGGTTGCTGCAGGAAACCGACAGTGAATTCACCAGGAAACGGATAAAAAACTGCATGAGCAGCCAGCCGTGCGATGCTTGCCACGGCCAACGACTCAAGCCAGAAATCCTCGCCTGCACTCTCGGCGGCACCAAAGCCAAACGCTTTCGCCCTAAGGGTCGGCGGCGCAAGGTGGCAATCCCGGGCCTGTCGGTGATGGAGGTATGCCGGTTGTCCGTATCCGATGCTTTGAAGTTTTTTGTTTCTTTGGAATTCACCGAGTTGCAGGAAAAAATTGGCGGCGAAGTGATGAAAGAAATCAAGGCACGTTTGGGCTTTCTCGCCAACGTTGGGCTTGGTTATTTATCCCTTAACCGCGAAAGCGGCACACTCAGCGGCGGCGAAGCGCAGCGCATTCGGTTAGCCACCCAAATTGGCGCGGGTCTGGTGGGTGTCATTTATATTTTGGATGAACCGAGCATCGGGCTGCATCAACGTGACAACGATCGCCTGCTCGCAACGCTGAAGGGCTTACGGGATTTGGGCAACACCGTCCTAGTGGTGGAACACGACGAGGACACCATCCGCGCGGCTGATCACGTCATCGACATCGGCCCCGGCGCGGGCGTGCACGGCGGCGAACTCGTCGCGGCGGGCACAGTTAAGCAAATCTGCAAAGTGAAGCGCTCGATCACCGGCAAATATCTGTCCGGCGAAATCACCATTTCACCACCGGAAGAACGCACCGCTGCCACGCCCGAGCGCGGGTGGCTGGAGATTCGCGGCGCGTCAGAAAATAATTTGCAGAATATTGACGTGCGCATTCCGCTGGGGACGTTTACGTGCGTGACCGGCGTCAGTGGTTCAGGCAAGAGCACTTTGGTGGATGACGTGTTGCGCCGCGCGCTCTTCCGTAAATGGCACGGCTCCAAGGACCGCCCCGGCGCGCACGAATCTATCGAGGGTATGGAGCATCTCGATAAAGCGATCGTCATTGACCAATCGCCCATCGGTCGCACGCCGCGTAGTAATCCCACAACGTACACCGGGATGTTTACGCACATCCGCGATTTGTTCGCGCGTTTGCCCTCGGCTAAAATACGTGGCTACGGGCCGGGGCGATTTAGTTTTAATGTCAAAGGTGGCCGCTGTGAACGGTGTCAGGGCGATGGCCTGTTAAAAATTGAAATGCATTTTCTTCCTTCTGTTTATGTGTCTTGCGAAGATTGCCAAGGGCGCCGGTATAACCGCGAAACACTTGAGATGCATTACAAAGGCCTGAACATCGCCGATGTGCTGGCGCTCACGGTGGACGAGGCGTGCGTGTTTTTTCGGTCCGTACCGCAGGTTTACAACATCTGCATAACATTGGCCGAGGTGGGGTTGGGCTATTTGCAACTCGGCCAAAGTGCAACTACGCTCAGTGGCGGTGAGGCGCAGCGGATGAAGCTTTCCAGCGAGCTATGTAAGCGCGCCACTGGCCGGACGCTTTATTTGTTGGATGAACCCACAACGGGTTTGCATTTCCACGATGTGGCGCGACTGCTCGATGTGTTTGCAAAATTGCGGGATGCGGGAAATACTCTGGTGGTGATCGAGCATAATTTGGATGTCATCAAGTGCGCCGATTGGCTGGTGGATCTCGGCCCTGAAGGTGGCGATGGCGGCGGGAGACTTGTCGTTGAAGGCCCGCCGGAATATGTCGCGCAATGCGCCGAGAGCCACACAGGCCGTTTTTTAAGTCGCGCCATGCCCGTGGCGAAGGCTAAAGTCAGGGGAAAGGTATCAGCAGGATGAGGGGGTTATTTTTTATTTTAGCATTAGCGCAAACCGTAACTGCGGGGGTAACAGGGGACGTGCGTCTCCGTCCAGGCGTATCTGTTTCGCCGAGCACACCCTCCGAACTCGCTTTTCAAGCTGCTGCGCGTAGTTTTCAGTCGGGTCATTGGGCCACAGCGGCACGTTGGCTAGAGGAGTTTGCGCAACATCACGCAGAATCATCCCATCGTGTGCAGGCAGTTTTACTTCGCGCGCAGGCGCTTTATCAAATGGGAGAATTTAATAAAGCGGCGGCGGAAATCACCCGTGGCGAAAATTCTGCTGGCGTTTTGGCCGATGGGTTTTTGTACTGGAAAGCAGAGTGCCGCATCCAGTTGAAACAGTTTGATGCCGCGGCAGCTCATTTGCAGGAATTATTGCGACAGCATCCCGACTCCAGACACGCGCTTGCAGCGAGTGTGGCGTTGGCCACGGTTTCCGCCCGGAAAAACGATTGGGCTAATGTAGTGCAATTGCTCCGGCCTACCGAAGGCGTGTTTCGGAAATTAGCCAAAGCACGTCCGGACTCGGCTTGGGCGCAAGAGGGCCGTTTGCTGTTGGCACAGGCACTTTTTGAATTACAGGACTGGGAAACTGCTGCGGAGGAATTAGGGGAACTGCCCGCCACTATGGGATCGGATCCAGAATGGCGGCGGCTTTTTCTGTTGGCCAAACTTGAATTTCAATCTGGAAAGCCCAAAAACGCCTTGCTAACCACTTCGCGTGTGGCCGATTTGGCGCGCCAAACCGGCCAGACCAATCAACTGGCGCAGGTGCACCGTTTCCGAGCCGCAATTTATGAGACTGCCAACGATATCCCTGCTGCCTTACGAGAGTGTATCCGGTTGCAGGCTCAGACAATGCCGGAAGTGCATCGCCAGGAGGGGTTTCTGCGCGCATTGAGGTTTCATCTTCAGCGACATCAATTTACAGAAACGATTAGAGTGCTGGATGAATTGCGGAAATTAAGTTCGGCCACCAATTATGCGGGTGCTCTCGATTGCCTCGTCGGGGAGGTGGAATGGTTGAATTATCGGGTGGGCGACAAAGAGACGTTGTCTCGTGCTCGAGCTCGTTTCACCCGTGCTACAAAATCTTCAGTTTCGGCAATCAAAGGCCGGGCAAAATGGGGGGAAGGATGGTGCTTTTTCACGGAAGGTAACATTCAATCTGCTCGTGATGCCTGGAGCCAATCAACTGAATTGCTTGGCGATTCGCCATTATCTCCATGGGTACGAGTGCAACTGGCTCAGACTCGGTCGCGTGCGAATGAGCACGCTCAAGCTCGCGCGGCATTGCAGGTTGCTCTGCCGGAACCCCTTCGCGACATCGGTGGATTTATCGCTTTGCGCAGCGCATTGGCACTCGGCGATTTCGCGTCGGCCAATCCGCTTCTGGCGCAATTGCGCCAACGCAACACCACATTGGCGGATCAAGGATTACTGGCAATGGCACAGGCCCGGTTGGATGCAGGGCAGGCGACTGAAGCTCAATTTGTATTGGCGCGGTTGCAACAGGAATCTCCTGATTCACCGCTTCAACCGGACGCGGATCTGGTGGCTATCCGAGGGTTGGTGGCCAAAGCGGATTGGGTTAGTGCCAATGTGGCATATAAATTGTGGCTTGCGAAAAACAAAACGCATCCATTGCACGCGCGAGTCATGTTCGATCATGCATGGGCGCAGTCGATGAGTGGGCAATCTACCCATATGTTGGCGGCATTTCAGGCGGTGGTCAAGATGCATCCAAAAACCGAACAGGCTCATCTAGCGAACATGTGGTTGGGAGACGATGCGTTCAACTCCGGCACGAATCACTTGGGGGCGGAAATATTCTACAAATCTGTTTCCAGCCAAACCAATGCGCCGATGGCATTGCGGCGACGAGCGACTTTGATGGCCGGTCGCTCTGCGATGGCCAGACAAGGTTTTGGCGAGGCGCGAAAGGAATTCACCCGATTGATTAATGATAATGACGCACCGGCGCGGATGAAATCTAATGCCCATTTTGCGCTGGGCGATCTCACTATGCTTGAGATTGGTGTTACGCTGCCCAATGCGATTGAGAAACTCACTGATGCTACCAATTCATTTTACAATGTGGTGCAAGCAAACCCCACAAATTATGTTGCAGCACGTGCATGGGGGCGAATCGGCGATTGTTGCCTGTTGGCTTCGGCAAAGGAGCCCGGGTATCGGGAGCACGCGCGGTTGGCATATGAAAAGGCGATAGGGATCACTGGGCCACTGCCGGTTGCGGTGAAAAGCCAATCTCGGTTGGGGTTAGCTAAAGTGCTGGAGCGTCAGGCGCGGAGCGGTGTGGGTCGTGAAAAAAAACTAACCGAGGCGGTGGATCATTTATTGGCTGTGGTACACGGAAGGCATCTGCAACCGGGCGAAGTGCAGGATGCTTATTGGCGCGGCCGAAGCGGGTTGATGGCGATGGATTTGCTGAGCCAACTAGGCAAACCAAAAGAAGCGTTGGAGTTGTGTTACTTAATGCTCAAAGACTTTCCGGCGATGAAAATAGGTTTGGAAGATCGTAAACAAAAATTTCTGGACCAGTTGGCACTTGAGAAATGACGTTGGGTTGATTGTCGGCTGGATCTGGTGTATCTTTTTTAAATGGAACAACAAACGCAGAATTGCGTGACCCTAACGCCGGAGGCAGTGGCGGAGGTGCAGCGAATGGTCGCCGCGGAGGCCGAGCCGGAAGGTAAGGCGTTGCGCGTGTACGTGGAGCAGGGTGGCTGCTCGGGGATGCAGTACGGGCTGGTGTTTGATGAAAAACGCGATGCTGATCAGGTTTTGGATTGCGATGGTGTGCCAGTAGTGGTGGATGCGATCAGTGCGGATTTCCTGCGTGGCTCGGTGGTGAATTTTTCAGATGACCTCAATGACAGTGGGTTTAAGATTATCAATCCCAATGCTAAAGTGAGCTGTGGCTGTGGCAAGTCGTTTGAGGTTTGACGATCTGCTTGCGGGCGGCTAAAAGAGGGCAGGGGAGCTAACTGGAAGGCTGAGAGTTCCGTGCGATGCGGTTGACCCAATGAACCTGCCGGATAATGACGGCAAGGGATTCGGTGTTCCATTTCCCCGCTTGAATTATGGTTACCACAAAGTCTGCCCTCGAATCCGGCGCAAGCCAAAATCCATTTCCTAATTCAAATCGCGTTTACGTGGAGGGCAAGCGCGTGCGTGTGCCGATGCGCGAAATCAACCAAAGCCCCACACGAAATTTAGCTGGGGAATCGGAACTCAACGAACCAGTGCGGGTGTACGACACCAGCGGGCCGTGGGGTGATCCCGATGCGCAATGTTCTGTGGAGGAAGGTTTGGCCGCGTTGCGACATGATTGGATTTTGGAGCGCGGTGATGTGGAGGAAATCGATGGCCGCGCCTCGCGCCCGGAGGATGACGGGTTTTTGTCCACCCGCCACGCGGACCAATCGCCGGGCACGGGACGCAACCAACATCGGGAATTCCCCGGTCTTCGCCGCAAACCGTTGCGCGCGAAGGATCATCCTGTCACTCAACTTTGGTACGCGCGGCAGGGCATTGTGACGCCCGAGATGGAGTTCATCGCCATTCGCGAAAATCTTGGACGCGAGCAAGCCTTAGAATCGAAGGGTGCGGTGCCCAGTGATTTGCGGCATCAACATTCCGGGAATTCTTTCGGTGCGAAGATTCCCGATTACATCACGCCTGAGTTTGTGCGCGATGAAGTGGCCGCCGGTCGCGCCATTATTCCCGCCAACATCAATCATCCCGAAAGTGAGCCAATGATTATTGGCCGAAATTTCCTCGTTAAAATCAACGCTAACATCGGCAACAGCGCGGTGACTTCCAGCATCGAAGAGGAGGTTGACAAGATGCGTTGGGCCACGCTTTGGGGAGCGGACAACGTGATGGATCTTTCCACCGGAAAAAACATCCACGCCACCCGCGAATGGATTATCCGAAACAGCCCAGTGCCCATTGGTACGGTGCCGATTTATCAGGCGCTGGAAAAAGTAAATGGTCGCGCCGAAGATCTCACGTGGGAAATCTTCCGCGACACGCTCATCGAGCAAGCGGAACAGGGCGTGGATTATTTCACCATTCATGCCGGTGTGTTGCTGCGATTCATTCCGATCACTGCGCAGCGCGCTACGGGTATCGTGAGCCGCGGCGGCAGCATAATGGCAAAGTGGTGCCTCGCGCATCATCAGGAAAATTTCCTCTATAGCCATTGGGATGACATCTGCAAAATCATGGCTGCGTACGACGTAAGCTTCTCCATCGGTGACGGGCTGAGGCCCGGTTCCATAGCTGATGCAAACGACGAGGCGCAGTTTGGTGAACTCAAAGTGCAGGGCGAACTCACCACGCGTGCGTGGGAACACGGCGTGCAAGTGATGAATGAAGGCCCCGGTCACGTGCCGATGCACATGATTGAAGAAAACATGAAAAAACAGATCGAGTGGTGCCACGACGCGCCGTTTTATACGCTCGGGCCGTTAACCACCGACATCGCTCCGGGATACGATCATATCACCAGCGGCATCGGGGCTGCGATGATCGGTTGGTACGGTACGGCAATGCTTTGTTATGTGACGCCCAAGGAGCACCTCGGTTTGCCGAATCGGGATGACGTGAAGGAAGGGGTCATTACGTACAAAATCGCCGCCCACGCCGCTGACCTCGCCAAGGGCCATCCTGGCGCTCAGTATCGTGACAACGCCGTGAGCAAAGCACGTTTTGAGTTTCGCTGGGAAGATCAGTTTAACCTCAGCCTCGACCCTGTGCGCGCGCTGGAGTTTCACGACGAAACCCTCCCAGCCGACGGCGCCAAGACTGCCCACTTTTGCAGTATGTGCGGCCCCAACTTCTGCAGTATGCGCATCACTGACGACATCCGAAAATATGCTGCGGAAAACAACCTCACCGACACCGAAGCCATCGAGGCCGGTATGGATGAGAAGTCCAAAGAGTTTACGGAACAGGGCGGCGAGGTTTACTCCAAGGCTTGATTAAGCCAAAGCCCCCGTACAACTACTGCCGTTGCCGGCGGTGCAGGCGAGGCAGTGGTCGCCGGTGAGGATGGTGCGGCCGGAAAGATCGGTGGGGGTGATGTCCCAAAGGTAGAGCGGTTTGCCGTTGGCGATTCGGAGGTTGAGCATTTGGTTGAAATCGCAGTCGTACAACTCGCCTCCATAGCCCACGCTTAATGTGTCGCGGCACATTAAGCCGTTCACGGCGGCTGGGTTGAAGTGGTTAGCGAGCAGTTCAAGGTACTCGTCCCATTTCCCATGCGATCGCAAATCTTCAGCGAAGCGTGCAATGGGTTGGTTAGTGACGGTGAAGAGTTTGTTAAACACAATCCCGAAATCGCGCTGCAACGCTTCTTTGTATTCCGCCTGCAATTCAGCTTGGCTGGACGGCAGCGTGGGGCCGACGGGATTGTAAACCAAATGCAAGGGCAGGGTGGTGCCGTAGCCGAGGGCGTTGAGGGTTTGGAGTGCGGTGATGCTTTTCTCGAAGACGCCGTTACCGCGTTGGCGCGAGACGTTTTCCGGTTGATAACAGGGGAGTGAGGCAATCACTTCCACTTCGTTTTCCGTCAAAAAAGTGGGCAGCCATTCAAAGCCTTCTTCCTCAAGGATAGTGAGGTTGCACCGGTCGATGACGCGACTGCCCGCGGCGCGGCCGGTTTTTACGAGCGCCTGAAAATGTTCGGATATTTCCGGCGCGCCGCCGGTAATGTCGACCACGGTGGGTTTATGGGTGGTTATCCAATTCTGCAAACGCGCGGCAGTATCGGCCGTGAGCATCTCGGTGCGCCACGGGGCAGCGTCCACGTGGCAGTGGCGGCAGGCCTGGTTGCACTTACGACCCACGTTGAGCTGCAGCGTAATAAGCGCGCCGCGTTGGAGGGTGCAATTGTGTTCGGCTAGTTTTGTTTCAAAGCGGTTCACGCCGCGCCAATATAAAGGTTGGACGCGGAATGGAAACGCCATAATCATTCGCGCATGATTATGGCGCGTGGCAATGCAGCAGGGAAATTGGTGGTGATCACCGGCGTGGCGCGCGGATTGGGCCGTGCGTTGGCTGAAGGTTTTGCGGCGGAAGGGCATCGAGTGGTGGGCTGTAGTCGGTCGAAAAATAAAATTGCCGAACTCGTAAAGGCGTTGGGCCATTCGCATTCCTTTTCGGTTGTGGACGTGAGGGATGACGATGCTGTATGCGATTGGGCGTCCACCGCCATTCAGGAATACGGCGCGCCGGATTTGTTGCTGAACAATGCGGCAGTGATTAATAAGAGTAAATTTCTTTGGGATGTGTCGGCGGCGGAATTTGATGTGGTCGTGGATACCAACATCAAAGGCGTGACGAATGTGATTCGTCATTTTTTGCCCTCAATGGCGCGGGAACAAAGCGGGGTGATCGTGAATTTCAGCTCCGGTTGGGGGCGTTCATCCTCGCCGGAGGTTGCGCCGTATTGCGCCACCAAGTGGGCGGTTGAAGGGCTCACGCAATCGTTGGCGCAGGAGTTGCCGGAGGGAATGGCGGCGGTGCCGTTTAATCCTGGCATTATCAATACGCAAATGTTGCGCAGTTGTTTCGGGCCATCGGCGTCGGATTTCGTTTCGCCAAAAGAATGGGCGGAGACGACAATTCCATTTTTATTGGGCTTAGGAGCACAGCATAATGGGCAATCACTGACTGCGCCGTAGTTTCGACTTGTTCACTGGGTGTTAATTTGTTAGCGTTCCGCTGATGGCGCGTTTGCCGAAACAGAATCAAAAGGCCATGATGGTGGGGGTGGGTCTCGACACAGATGGTCACAAGCGAATCACGCAGGGAGACAACTTCGCGCTGGTGGGCGGCACGAAAGATACTCACGAGCAGATGACTGAGAAAGCCTTGAAGATTAACGAGAAACTCGCTGATCGCGGCAAGCGTCTGGATGACGTCAGTCGCGAGGAATTCGACGACATCGCCCACGACGTGGGCTTGCACCGGGATGATCCGGAGCAAAACTAAACCATCCGCCACGCTCACACCCTTTGATGATCCCTATTATTTTCAAGTTATTGACAAACTATGCCGCCCAAATTTCTTGCGAAGCAGTTCGGGTGTTCCCCACAGACTGGGCTGCCCAGTAAGAAGCAGACCAAGTAAAGGCTACTGAAGGATCTTCACCCGCTGGCTCCCGCTGGCGGGTGAAGTTTTTTACACTGCTCAAGGCCAGGAGAGTGGGTTCACTCGATAATACTCGCTGAGCAGCGCGTATAATTCCGGACGTCGCTTGTTAAGCTGATGAGGTTTTTCAAAAAAAGTTTCCGAGGCTACGGCGAAAAACTCAGCGGGATTGGTTGCGCCGTAATCGTCGATGACGGTTTTGCTACCCCTATCCACCTTTTCTCTCAAGTCGGTGAACACTCGCGTGCAAACTTTTTGCCAGCGCTGATATTGTTCGCGTGAGCCCAGTGCGGGAGCGCCGTCGGCTTTGCCGTCGGCTTGGTCGAGTTGATGGGCGAATTCGTGAAGCACAAGGTTGCGGCCGTCCTTGGCGTTGGCGGCACCGGTGCGGGTATTATCCCACGAGAGCACCACTGAGCCGCTGCCCCACGATTGGCCTTGGACAGCAATTTGTTTTTCCATCATCTCACCGCCCGCTTGGTCGTGGCTGGTGGCGGTGTAAGCACTCGGATGAATCACCACGGACCGGAGTTGGGGGGAGTAAAACGTATCCTGATTCAGGAGCAGCAAACACGCCTGCGCGGCTGTGACCACGCGCATTTCGTCGGTAATTTCTAGATCGACACCTTGGAATTCAATCCGATCGAGAAACACAAGTGTTAGTTGCTCCAATTGATGCTGCAACACCTCCGGCAGCGCGTTGTAAAGCGGCCAGCGTTTTTGAAGCAGCTCGCGCCAATTATCTGGGAAAGGCTCACGGGGTAAATCCAGGGGGCGCGGCGGCGGGTCGTCCAACAGCATCCAAGCGACCAAGCCGATTGCGCCGATGATGAGAGTGATCAGGGTGGGAGTCATTATTTCATCGCTTGGGCCATTTGAGGTGGCGGTGCAAAAAATCGTAAGTGGCTTTTCCGTTGATAGAATGAGGGCCGTTGAAAAACTCAATCTCGGTGCGTTCGG
>JAPKEI010000408.1 GCA_028872685.1 Verrucomicrobiota bacterium
CTTCGTGGGGTTGGAGCCAGTTGAGGGCGATGGTGGGCATCGCACCGATGTTGAGTCGGTCGATGTTGGTGGCATCGGTGAGTTGAGCGGCCCACGTTTCATCATTGGTGATGGCGGAGGCGACGAGGGTGCCTCCGATTTTTTCGATCATTTGTTCCTGCGGACATTTCACGACACTGGTGAAGGGGAACATATATTCGGTGTTGGCCATTTTGAGGTCAGGCGAATCGCAGTGGAGAATGGTGGCGCGGATGTAATCGCAGCGCTCCATTTGCTCCAGACGCGGGCCGTGCTTGGCGGTGACGTGCGTGGTGCCGCTCTCCTCGCAGCCGTCTTCAATCATTCCCCAAACAGCCTCGGCTTGGCCGGGAACAGTGAAGGCGGCGAGGCCGGCCTCGGGATCGGTAGGGTCTTTCACTTCGTAGGGGCCCACGCGCTCGGCGAGAGCGGCGGCAATTTCTTCGGTGTGGCGAGAAGCCCATACGCCGGAGCAGTTAATGCAGCCACGTCCGCTGTTTTTGTAAATGCTGTCGGCCATCAAATCGAGGTAGTCCTCCCATTGATCGACCACATCGTCGCCCAGCAAAATTTTGCTGTAGCCGGGGCCGTGCACTTGGACTTGTTCGTTGCCGGAATAATTTTTGACCGTTTGTGTGCTGCCAAAAATCATGACGCGGCCGCAGCGCGAAACCGTCTCCGCGCCCATCTCGCCGCCGCCTGGATAAATGCCGATGGCTTCCTTGGGCACACCGGCCTCGGTGAAGGCGGCGAACATCCGGTAAGGCGTCCACGGCTCTTGCGGGCCGGGCTTGAGGATGAGTCCGATTTGCATCGGGATGACCGGCATCCAAAGCGTGTGCACACCGGGGGAATTGCTGGGCAGCACCATACCGAGCACGGGCGACTGTGCCTGATAACTAATGGGCACGCCGCGATCCTCCACGCCGAAGCCGCGCTCGAGGATGGAAATATCCAACCCGCGCGTGAGGGCGTCGAGGATTTGGTCCATGTGGTTCAACACGAAATGGTTTTTCTCCATGTTGAACTTGCACATGTGCTCAGGCAAACCGGTGGAGGCGGATTGTTGCCGCGCGAAGTCGTCGGGCGATTGCACGCCATCGCCGAGCGGCAGCGTCTCGTTGAGGTAAAGGTCGCCAGCCTTTTTCATCATCTCCACGAGATCCTTGATCGGGATTTCGCGCAACACTTCCCGCGCGCGGGCGGCCTTTCGCATATCGCGCGCGAGTAGGCCGGGGTTGGCTTGGCCCACTTTGGCCAGCACTTCTCCGGTGCGGTGATGAATGACCTCGTCGGTTTCGAGGCTTTCGTAAGGTTCGCCCCAGCGTATAACGGGAATATTAATCATAGTAAACTTCGGTTTTAGTTTTTAGTAAACACCCTCAACAATTTTTTTAGTCAATGCGCCGAAGGGGCGCACTTCAGCTACGCCATCCCACGGGTAGGGTTCGATGGGCTCGCGGCGGATGGCTTCGTCGCGTTCGAGAAAGCGCGGCATGAAAAATTCCTTCGTCAGCGTGGTCAGTTCCACGCGGCCCCACTCGCCGTATTCCACCGACGCGTTGGTATCCGGATTCAAAACCCGCATCAACGCGCGCGGTTGCGGCGCGTAATAGGTGATGGAATATTTGTCCTCGGGCGTGAGCGGCTTGTGTTTTGCGAGGCCCATCAGCGTGTTGCCGTAGGTGGGCACGAAACCGATTTTGTTTTCCAACAACTCCTCGCACAGGAAGCGCGTGTACTGCGGATCCATCGTGGTGCCGCCGCAGAACACGCCGCGAATGCCCGCATCGTACAAGCTGCTGCCCTCGTCCTCGTAACGCTCGGCGATGCTTTCCAGCAACTTCGGCGTGGTGAACAGCGCGCTCACGCTGCGGTTTTTCATAATCGTCGTGGCTTGGTCAACCACATGTTCCATGTACGCCTTGGCTTGGTCGAATTGCTTTTCGCCGATGAGCCGCTTGACCCAACGCGGATCGAGATCCACAAAATAACACGAACACCCGCGCACATTGGCGAGATGCTCGATGGAGAGCCGCAGCCGGCGCGGCCCTGTGGGGCCGACCATCAGCCAATAGTGATCGCGCGGAAATGCGGCGTCATCCAGCGTGTCCGAAAACTCGCTGTAATCGATCTTGTAATCCTCCC
>JAPKEI010000078.1 GCA_028872685.1 Verrucomicrobiota bacterium
AATAAGCACCTACTTCGAGCACCGCCGCGAGCCCGAAAGCCACAAGGGCGACATCGGAACTCATCCAGGCAAACTCAGTGCCGAGACTAACATGCCCTGCCTTGGCCGCGATGGCGATAATCAGCGGCGGAATGAAAATGCGAAACCCGCACGCCGCACTGAGGCCCACACCGGCCATTACGCTTAAAATGATTTGCCACGTATCCATAGAGTTAATTTACCTTAAAACGACAGTTTCGCAAGTGGAATCGATTATAAAACACGGTGAATTTTACAGTAGGCTAAACTAATTATCCCGAATGGTAGCGTCGAGGGCCGACTTCAATGCGGTGACCAAAGACTCGTGGGCAGCATTGACATCTTTATCGGTGAGGGTTCTCTCCGCATTACGATAGGTGAACGAATAGGCGAGACTCTTTTGGCCGTCGGAAACGTTTTTGCCCCGGAAGACATCGAAGAGTTGCGTGCCGACGAGATTGGCAGGTTTAGCTTTTTTCACGACGGCGAGCACGTCGGAATGCGTCACAGCCTCGGACACAAGCATCGCCACGTCGCGTTCGCTCGCGGGGAATTGTGGAAGCGACTTAAACGACTTGTTCGTCGCACGGCGTTGGAGCAGCGTGCCGAGGTCCAGTTCCGCAAGATAAACAGCGTCACGCGCTTCGTATTGCTTGCCGAGAGGCGGCAGCAACTGGCCCAGTTGGCCGATGATATTTTTGCCCATTTTGACTTCCGCCGATTCGAGAAAAAACTTCGTCGCTTCCGAGCGCTGTTCGAATTGCACACCAAACACGCCGAGGGTTTCGAGCAATTCTTCCACGATGCCCTTCAAATCCATCGCATCGCATTTGGCATTCTCGCCTTGCCAGAATGCTGCTTGGCGATTGCCGGTGAGCAACAGCGCAACCGTGCGGCGTTCGGGTTGATTGGGCGCAAACACGCGACCGATCTCGAATAATGCCACATCGTGGGTTTGGCGCGTCAAATTATTCCGAAGCGAATCGAGCAAACCCGGCAACAAACTCGGCCGCAGCGCGTTCATGTCGCTCGACAGCGGATACTCCAACGCCACGGCCCCGGTGGACACAAGCTGCGCGGCGTTGTCGCTGATCAGCGTTTGGCCTTGGGCTTCGTTGAGGCCAAGGCCGGCAAGGATGTGGCGGGTTTCGGCGATGGCATCGTGGACGGCATCAAATTCATTTTCACTGCGGCAACCCATCGGCAGTGTGGCGGGGATTTTGTCCACGCCATGAACACGGCACACTTCCTCGATAAGATCCACCTCGCGCTTTAAATCCACTCGCCACGTGGGGATGCGAAAGGTCGCGGAGTCGTCATTGCTCGAAGTCGTTTCCAAACCGAGCCCTTCCAAATAGCCCACGGCTTTAGCGGGTTCGATAGAGATGCCGAGCAACGCATCGGTGCGCGCGTGACGCAATGTGATTTCAACCGGTTCCGGTTGTTGCGGGAACGCATCCACCGCCCCTTCAGCCAAGGCTCCGCCGGCGGTTTCGACAATCAACTGCGCGGCGCGTTGACTAGCCCACTCAGTGACGCCGATGTCCGCGCCGCGCTCGAAACGATAGCTCGCATCGGTGTGCAACTTGGTGGCCTTCGAAGTGGCGCGAATGTTTTGCGGATTGAAATATGCGGTTTCCAAAAGCACGTCTTGCGTGGTGTCGTTAATTTCCGTGTTCATCCCACCCATTACCCCGGCCAGAGCGATACCTTTTTCAATGTCGGCGATGAGGAGATTATCTTCGGTCAACTCGTGTTCGGCTTGATCAAGGGTAGTGAACTTTTCGCCACCGGCGGCGCGACGCACCACGACAGTAGGTTTACCTTCCGCCTTGGCGAGCAAATGCAAATCGAATGCGTGCAGAGGTTGACCGGTTTCCATCATCACGAAATTGGTGACGTCCACCACGTTGCTGATGGGGCGAATACCAACGCTTTCCAAACGCGCGCGGAGCCAATCGGGACTCGGGCCAATTTTGACGCCGCGAATCACGCGGGCGTTGTAGCGCGGGCAAAGGTCGGGGTCGTTGATTTCAACAGCAACGAGATCTCCCGCCTTCTCATCCGAGGTGTTGAGTGAAATCTCCGGACGCTTCAGCGGGTTACTCGTGAGCGCGGCAATCTCGCGGGCGAGACCGATGACGCCGTTGAGGTCGGGGCGATTGGGAGTCACTTCCAAATCGTATACCACATCCTTCCCCGCACGGCCGAGGTGTTCGGCGTAGGGCTGGCCGAGTTGAGCATCGGTCGGCAAAACCAAAATACCTTCATGGTCGTTGCTGAGTTTCAGTTCACGACCGGAGCACATCATGCCCTGCGACAGCTCGCCACGAATTTTCCCTTCCTTGAGCACGAAAGGTTTCTCGCCTTCTTCCACGGGCATGGACGTGCCCACTCGTGCCAATGCCACTTTATCTCCCTCTTGAAAATTTGTAGCACCACAAACAATCTGTAGCTCATTTTCTCCGTCAGTTACTTTGCAGAGGGTAAGCTTGTCAGCATTAGGATGCTTGTCGCGCACGACCACTTGCCCCACCACGATGCCTTCAAATGTGCCGCCCGTTTCCTCCATGTCCTCAACCTCCACACCGAGCATCGTGATGCGCTCAGCGAGATCCTCCGCCGACCAATCAAAGTCGACGTATTCCTTGAGCCAATTGTAAGTGACTTTCATGTGCTCTAAAATTGGCGGAGAAACCGCAGGTCGTTTTCGTAAAAGAGGCGAATGTCGTTGATGCCGTAGCGGAGCATGGCGATGCGTTCGATACCGAAGCCGAAGGCCCAACCGGTCCATTCTTCGGGGTCGAGACCCACCTCTTCCAGCACAGCGGGGTGGACCATTCCGCAGCCAGCAATTTCGAGCCAGTCTTTGCCCATCTTGCGGGTGAGGGCGTTAGCAAAATCAATTTCAAAGCTGGGCTCGGTGTAACTAAAATAGTGCGGCCGAAAACGGATTTGAGTTTTAGGGCCCATTAAATCACGGAAGACAAATTCGACGGTGCCTTTGAGGTCGGCGACGGTGACGTTTTTGTCCACGTACAATCCTTCCACTTGATGGAAAGTGGGATTGTGTGTGGCGTCGGCTGTGTCGCGGCGGTACACACGTCCGGGGACGATAATGCGGACGGGCGGTTTCTGCTCCTTCATCACTCGAATTTGCACGCTGGAAGTGTGAGTGCGAAGGAGGGGGCGGCCATCGGTGGCTACATAAAAAGTATCCTGCGCATCGCGGGCGGGATGGTCGGCTGGGGTATTCAGCGCATCGAAGCAGTGATACTCGTCTTCCACCTCGGGGCCGTCGGCGACGGCGAAGCCAAGTTTGCGAAAGCTCTTGACGATGTCTTCGGTCACTTGTGTGAGCGGATGCAGTTTGCCCAGAGCGCGACGGCGGCCAGGCGCGGTGAAGTCCGTGGGCTCGGTGGGTGCGGCGGCCGCTAGCTCGATGCGGTCGCGCGCGGTTTGCAGAGCGGCCTCGAGTTCTCCTTTGGCGGCATTGATAGATTTCCCCGCGAGAGGGCGCTCTTCGTTGCTGAGCGAGCCCATCTGTTTCATCAACCCGGTGAAGCGACCTTGCGGCCCGAGCCACGTGCCCTTGGCGTGGTCGAGCGCGGCTTGATCAGTGGCGGCGTTTAGCTCCGCCAGTGCCTCGGCCTTCAACGGTTCGATTTCATCAAGCAACGACATCTTGTGCAGGGAATGTAGTAGGAAAGGTTTCGGCCACAAACAAAAAAAAACGGGCGACCTTTGAATTGGCCGCCCGTCTTGAAAGTGTGCCGTCTACTTGGCGGCCTTCGCTTCCAAGGCACCTTGGGCAACCTTGACCAACTCGGTAAACGCCGCCTCGTCCTGGGCAGCTATGTCGGCGAGCACCTTGCGGTTCACCTCAACTTCAGCGGCTTTGAGGCCCTCGATGAAGCGGCTGTATGTCATTTCGTTCGCGCGACACGCGGCATTGATGCGCACATTCCACAGGCCGCGGAAGGTGCGCTTCTTGTTTTTGCGATCGCGATAGGCGTATTGCCGACCGTGGTCGAGCGCATCTTTGGCGTAGCGATAAAGTTTGCTGCGGCGCATTCGAAAGCCTTTGGCGGCTTTCAACCAGCGTTTGCGGCGTTGGCGTGAGGCGGGTCCGTTGGTGGTACGCATAGTAAATTCTCCTAAAAAACTTAATAACTCTTAATGGCTAAAGGGAAGGCTCTCGGTGATACGGCGCATATCGTCTTTCACCACATACGCGGCGGTGCCAAGGCGCCGACGGCGCTTAGAGTTTTTGGACGACAACAGATGGCGCTTGCCTTGGCGGTTGCGCTTTACTTTACCACTGGCGGTGATTTTGAACCGCTTGGCGACCGCTTTCCGCGTTTTATTGACTACTTTGTTCGGCATGAAATTCCTTCTGTTTCCCTTAAAATGGGCGCGCAGTTTATGAATACCCTCATAGTGTGGCAAGCGATTTCTTGCAAAAAATGAAGGAATTTTGGGTTGCGAAGGTTTTATTGGCCGCGATTGACCATATTCCCCGCTGCATCCCAGTTTTTACGGCTGACTGCCTCGCCGTTTTGATAAACATAATGGCTCTGCACCTCTCCATTCGGATGATAGTAAATCACTTTCCCGTGGAAACGCCCGCCCGCCAGCGTGCCCTCGCTCTGCTTTTGGCCATCGGCGAAAAAGGAAATCAACTCGCCGTCCTGCTTGCCCGCGCGGTACTCCGCCTTGAACATAAGCTGCCCGTTGGGGTGATGCGAAATCGCCTTGCCCTCGAAGGGCTCGCTTGTATTCGGCACATAAGCGAGGCCCTCGCGGGTTTGCAGCGAATTGTAATCCGTCACCGACGCCGGGCGTAGTACCAGCAATGCGATCAACCCCACCGTGCCCAAGCCCAGCGCAAGAAAGAAAAAATGCCGGTTCCACCATGAAGTGCCGCGCGGTTTGGCCACTGTGGGCTCGGGTTTCTCTTTGGGAAGTGCGACAACCACTGCAGTTTCCTCCGCCAACTTCGCCACTTCTTTTTGGAATGCCAATTCCCGACACGCCGCCTCCGCTGCTTGCCATTCCTCTAGCACATCACTCACCGGTGCCCAGTCCGTTTCGCCCATAATCCACGCCCAATCGTTTTCTGAAAACGATCCGCGCTCCACCAACACACTCACTTGATTGGGCTCATAAGGCCCCCAGTTTTTCCCCTCCTTGGCGATGTAAATGCTCATTGTTATTTCCCCACCCGTGGCAGTTGGCGTGGCGCTTTCCATTGTTTGTGCCATTTCAGTTTCCACAACTCCGCCAGCTTCACGCTGTCCACGCTGCCGTCCATAAAGGCCACGTTGTTTGCACCGTTGTGATAGCGGTCAATGCACAAGCGCGACAGCCCCTGCCCCGTTTGACCGCCGTACTCCAAATCCTTCGACGGCCGGTTCGATTCCATCGGCATCACCATCGGCCCCGTGCCTTCGCTGAACAAAGGCGCTTCGCTGCCGCCCTCTTCCATCCCGCGATAAAAATGATCCGAAACGCCGGCCTTCATTCGAGGATGATCCGACACCGCCCAACCGTTGAGCGTGTACGTGCTGCTCAGATTTTTTTGATACTCCACAATCATTCCCGTCACATTCCAATCAAAGCTCGGCATGCTGTAGATGTTTTGTTTCGCGTAAATCCCCTCAGTGTTTTTCTCCGGATTACGCAGCGGCACCATCGCGCCGAAATATTCGCCCTCCTTCAAACCTTTCGCCGCATCCTCGTATTCCCCCGAGGCAAAAAACTCCTGGGAACATTGTGGGTTGCCCTCCTCCTTCCAGACCCATTCACCGCCGCCCACCGCGCCCGATTCGTTTTCGTTCAGCACCCCCACCCACGAAAGCCGTGCCGGAAAATGCTTGGCCGCTTCCACAAACCGGTTCCATTCCGCGTCATCTTCAATGGTCACCAACTTGCCGCCGCGACCCTCCGCAATGCGCTTGGCAGACTGCCAAGAAACCGACGGTCAGACACGGGTCAAATGCTCGTAAGTACTCTCAGGGCTCGTCGTGCGCCACGCCATTTTTGAGTGCCCCGAGCTTACATTTTGATTCGGCGAACACGCCGGACTATGAAACACCTCCTGCTCATAACCCTCACGCCGCGTCAGCGTTTCCACCCAAGTTCCCTCCGCCACCTTCGTGTGCGGCATAAATCCGCCCAACTCCACATCGTGCCCGATGTAACCCGTGCTAAGTTGCTTGAGATTGTTTCGGCTAAACACACCGTGCCCCTTTATCTGCGCCCGCCCAATCGCCACGAAAAGAATCGACGCCAACACGCCGATGATTCCAATGACCACCAATAATTCCGTCAAAGTAAAGCCCGCACGATGCATGGATTGCAAACGGCGGGAACAGGAAAAACGGACGATCACTTTTGATGAGATACGCTGGGTTGTCTTCATATCAAAAACTCCAACCGGCTCGACCGCCCTGCTGTGTCAGCGCAGCTTCACCGCCTACTACAAAGTGCCACACATTCCAGAGTTGTCAATGGACGCAATGAATTTATTTGAAAAATATTGTCACCGCACGCAACACCGCATCCGGCGCAATGGGTTGTTGCAACAACTCCATCGCCTCACTTGGCGGCCGCCACACCACCGCATCCGTCGCCGCCCACAACACCACGCCCGGCAAACCCACCGCCGCGGCCAAATGCGTGATCCCCGAATCGTGCCCCACAAACGCACGACACCCACTCAACGCGCGAGCCACGTCCACCAGCGGCGCGCGCAACAAAACACGATGACGCGCGCGCGGCAGTCGCGCACTCAGCCGTGTCACCCGTTCCGCTTCCGCTTCGCCGCCGATGATTAATAATTCCGTATCCGTTTGTTCCAGCCAATCCGAAAGAAACTTCGCCCAGTTTTTTTCCGGCCAATTCTTTGCCGCACTGCCGCTGCCCGGGTGCACCGCTAACACATCACGCTTCAGTTCATTCGGTTCAGTTGGCGACAACCGTAAATTCGGCACCGTACACGCAATCGAAACCCCCAAAAACTCTACCGCCCGCAACAGCACGATCGCCGCCGCCTCTCCCGTTCCGTCCGCTGGCCGATGACAACCTGCCACAAACCGTGCACCACTCACTCCGCACACGTTTGCTTCAAAAACACCTTCTGGATCGTGCAAAAACGAAATAACCAAATCAAACCTCGCCAACCATTCGCGTACCCCTTCATCACAATCACCTTTTTCCACAAAGAAACCAGCCCACTCGCGGCCTTCCAGCGAGCGCGCCTCATCGGCCAAACCACCCGCCACGACCAATTCACCGCACTCCCGCAAGCCCAACACCCCTATCCCCGCTTGCGGATGCGCCGCCCTCAACGCCGCAAACACCGGAAGAGTCAGCACAAAATCGCCAATCGCCCCACCACGCACCACAAGGATGCGGCTGGGTGTGCTGGATGTGTCCTTCATAAAATTAAGTTTCCCACTGGCTAAACACACCGATGCCTTTAGCCTGAAGCCAAGTTAACCCTCACACGGAAGTATTCCTATGAAGAAATGGATCCCCCTAATGGCCACGCTGCTGATTGCCGGCGTGTAGTTCACTTGGCCCGCACGGTCCAACGACGACGACAAACGGCGCGATGGCGATCACGACAAACCCCGTGAGGGTCAACGCGGCAAACCGCGCAAAGGTGACCGTGAGCGCGATCGTGAACGACCCGGAGACCAACGTGAACGCGATGATCTAAAAACTGAGCGAGAAAAAGGTCACAAAATACGGCAATTCATTGAACAAGCCGAACGCAAAATCAATGAGCTACGCAAACAGGGCAAACACGAAGAAGCCGAAAAATTGCTTTGCCACGTGAAAGCCGAAATGGCCAAGCGCCACGAGCACGCCGAAGGTCGCGAGCGGGAACGTGAACACGGCGATCGCGAACGCGAAGGCGGCAACGAAGCCCGAATGAAACACATCGGCGCAGCCATCGAGCATCTGCAGGCGGCGGGGCTCCGCGATTGGGCTGAGGAACTGGCCGCCCACGCGCGCGCGATGAACAAAGAGCGAGGCCATCGCGAAGCGCGCGAGGATCGTGAAGAACCCGAACACCGTCACGAACAACACGAACACGGCGAAGATGATGACGGCGTGGATCAGTTGCGCCGCGAAGTCAACGAACTGCGCAACGCATTACGTGAGATTCAAAAACATTTAGAGAAACGCCGTTAGGCAAATGTCCATCCCCAGAAATGCCGCCCGCAAGGGCGGCTTTTTTATTGGGAACCTATTTGAAGGCCGTAAGACCCAATGCGATCAGCAGCACGGCGAATGCCAACCGCACGCTGCACATCATTTTGAAGCGTCGCTCGCTGGCGGTTGCCCAATCGAGGATGTCGCGCATGCGCCATGGCGCCACAGTAAACCACATGGCTTTGATTACCAACGCGTAGGCGAGGACAACCAGCACCAATCGCCAATCGCTTTCGTGCCAGCGGGCGGTATCCACGATGAGCTTGGCGAGCATCAGCAACACCACCGCCAAGCCGCGAACGGCGAGAAAGTCTTTCAGGAAAAAACACGCACCCACGCCGGTGGCCACGATGAAGACTTTAAAGTGCATCCGGAATTTTTCAAAATCCGCCAGCGTCTCGCCGCTGAGCACCCAAAGAAACCACGCCATACCCACGAGCGTTAGCACCCAGCCAGCAGTTTCGTTTCGTGGGAATTTCTTGACCCAATCTATCGCGCCCTCCGGCTTTGCCAAGCCAACAGTGGCGCTCAGCACCATCAGCGCACCAAGCGCGAGTGACAAGTTGGCAAGGGAAATTTCAGGCATATCAGTTCAAATTCAAAATGGCGGGATCGCCGTAAAGGGTCGTTTTGGTGGCATCCACAATTTGCACGTCCATCACTTGGCCGATGAAGCGCGCGCCGCCCTCGAACACCACGATCTTGTTGCACCGCGTACGGCCCTCGAGTCGCGCGGCGTTGCGGCGACTGGGCCCTTCCACCAGAATTTCCATTTGCCGGCCAATATATTCTTTCAGCTTACGCACGCGAATGACGTCCACCGCTTCGAGCAAACGCGCGTGGCGTTCCTCGATGAGCGACTCTGGTAACTGATCCGGCATCGCAGCCGCCGGCGTGTCGCGGCGTTGGCTGTACTTGAAAAGAAATGCGTTGTCGAACTCCACCTCGGCGCAAAGGCTCAGCGTTTCATCAAAGTCCGCTTCGGTTTCGCCGGGGAAACCCACGATGATATCAGTACCGATCCCCATTTCCGAATCAGCAGCACGCAGTTTGCCGACCAACTCCACAAACCGTTCGCGAGTATAGCCGCGATGCATCAGCTTGAGCATCCGATTGCTGCCGCTTTGCACAGGGAGATGCGCGTTTTCAACGAGCTTGGGCAGTCGCGCGTACGCCTCCACCAAATCATCGCCGTAACCTTTTGGATGCGGCGAGGTAAACCGAATGCGCTCCAGCCCATCAATTTCGTGCACGGCTTCGATGAGTTGCACGAAGGCGCTCTTGCCATCGCGCACGCCGATTTCGCGTTTGCCGTAGCTGTTGACGATTTGGCCGAGCAACGTAATTTCCCGCACGCCACCCGCCACCAACTCGCGGCACTCGGACACAATATCCTCAATACTCCGGCAGCGCTCGCGCCCGCGCGTGTACGGCACAATGCAAAATGTGCAAAATTGATTACAGCCCTGCATGATGCTGACAAAGGCGGTGATCGCCTTTGCATCGCTGACACCCAAGGAGAGATGTTCGCGAATGGTGGCCTCGCTACCGGTTTCTTCGTCGGTGTCCACCACTTTGTCGCGGCGCCCGGCGAGGAGGTCATCGAGGTATTCACCTGCGCGATGGAACTTTTGCGTCCCCAGCACGAGATCCACATCCGGCAATTGATCAACCAACTCCCGCCCGCGGCTCTGCGCCATGCAGCCCATGAAGCCAAGCACGGCGTCCGGATTGTGCTTTCGGGATTGGCCGATGAGCGTCTCCATTTTGTTGAGTGCTTTTTGCTCAGCAGCATCGCGCACGCTGCAGGTGTTCAGCAAAATGACATCCGCCGAAGCCTCTTCCGGCGCGACGGCATAGCCCTTCGCCACAAGCTGCGCGGCGACGGCCTCGCTGTCGCGCTCGTTCATTTGGCACCCGTAAGTTTTAATGAAAACACTCGGCATTCCGAAACGGCGGACGGTACGCCAGTCGCGCAAGAATGGAAAGAGCAAATACAGATGCCCACGATATTCAAAAAAAACCCATCCTGAGCATCTATGTTCAAACACCACCCTGTTTCCCGTTGCCTCCGCCGCAAACCTCTGCTACAACCCCGCAACGTTTCGTCAATGCGCCATGGCCGATCCCGAATCC
>JAPKEI010000409.1 GCA_028872685.1 Verrucomicrobiota bacterium
TGGTTTTCCGAAACCCAGAATCTTTATGCCAAAAATGCCGCAGCGATGACGGCAACTGTAGAGTCAACTTTTTTATCACCTCGCGAGTCAACTCTTCAGAACCATCATCGGCCAAAACAATTTCCTTCGGCGGCATCACTTGCCCAGCCACGCCCGCCAGCACTTTGCTCAATGCGCCGGGACGGTTGTAGGTGCTAATGATGAGGGATATGTTCGGGATAGCCATTTTATTCACCACGCGGCTGGCCCTTACGGTTCAGCTCGGCCAGCTTCGCGTATTTGTAAAAAATACCCTCAAAGTTGCTGAAGGCAATAATGAACCCGGGCAGGCCGTCGAGGAAACCCAGTTTCAAAATATACATTTTCAAAAACATCGCCGACGCGTGCACCAACGCCCCCAAGCCGGAAGTGCGGCGACCGGTGCGCGCCAATTTCTCGGCGCTCAGCGAGGAGTAGCGATTCGCCTTCACCAGCACTTCAGAAAGATTGTGAAAGGGAATTTGCTCGATCGCACATTTCATTTCCGCCAATCGCCCGTCCAGCTCGTAGCCCTCGTGCACGAGGTCCGCGGCCGGAAAAGTCATCTTGCCACGGCGAAACAATTGCGGTTGGCGGTAGTCCGGATAAAATCCGCTGAACCGAATCGGCTGACCCATAAAAAAATTGCGGCGCGGCGTGTGGTACGCATCGGCGGCGTTGTCAGAATTGATGATTTTCAGAATTTCATCGCGCGCCTCCGGCGTGCAACGCTCGTCCGTATCCAAGCTGAAAATCCAATCATGCGTCGTGTGCTCAATGCCCGCGATACGCAGCTTCCCGAAGCCCTCAAAATCAATCTGCACCACGCGCGCCCCGTGCTTTTCAGCGATCTCCCCAGTACGATCGCTACTGTGCGAATCAATCACCACAATCTCGTCCGCCCACTGCACACTCTCCAATGCCAGGCCGATATTGGCCTCGGAATTGTAGGCAAGGATGAAAACTGAAATTTTTTGGCTCATGATTCTTTTTGCGCCGTTGGCGCCGCGCCGTACACGCCCGCCAACAGGGCGAAGAGCATACCCTCACGGGAGTCTAAAATAAAGGAATTGAAGCAGCACCCCACCGATAGCCACACCACCATGCCCTGTGCCAGCCAGCGATCCATTCCCTCCCAGCGGGAGGCGGCCCGCCACAGGGCCCATAAGAGAGCCACCAAAATCCCCAAGCCCACCAAGCCAGATTGCACGCCCACCATCAGATATTCGTTGTGCGGATTGCTGGTAACTATCTGTTTCGTGCCCGCCACGTGCTCGGCATATTTTTCATGGAACCGTCCCGTGCCATGGCCCAACACCGGCGCTTGGCCAAATAGCGCGAGACTGTTGCGGTAAAACTCAATTCGTTGACCAGTGGATGTCCAAGTCCGTTCTTCGCCGTCAAAAAACACCCGAACAGTTTTTGCATCTTCCCTAATTGCATCACGAAAAACAGGGGAAACGCCATACATTGCTGTCATCAACAATGCCAAACCCAATAACATCCAGATTAGCTTTGTCCGTGAAAGTGTTTGGCATCCGAACAACAATCCCAAGGCAATAAACAACACAACTCCCGTGGACGAATCCACCAGAAAAAAGAGGTCCACCACAACCAAGCCCACCAAAAAATACACCCCCAATAATTTGGTTTTCCATGCATAGTGGGCCAGAAAGAAGGTCAGCCACGCCAGCAAGGCGCCATGCGTCAACGTACTCGAAAGCACGGGATGGCCATGTTTCATCGGCAACATTCCAGCCGCTTGCATGAAGCTGATTTGCATGGCGAGCATGAGGCCGATGGCGAGGGCGGTCACGGCTCGCGTGCGGTTGGGCAGGGCGGAGGCGAGGCCCATGTAAATAATGATCAGCGCGAGCTCGCGATATTTTTTCCAGATTCCGAAGGCTTCGCTGCCGCCGCCGTAGATGGCCGCCACGCCGAGCCACGCGAACAGCACCACGCACAACAGCGCCACGCGGTTTTCGCGCAGCAATTTTGGCACATCCCGCCAGCCACGCAGCATCAGCCACGACACCACTGCCAGTGCCGGAAATACGCCAGTGCACAGTGCGTTGGAAAGCGGGATAGTGAAGCCAATCAGGACGAGGCTGATTTCGCCAAGGCGTTCGCCGCGGGT
>JAPKEI010000410.1 GCA_028872685.1 Verrucomicrobiota bacterium
GCGCGCGAACTGATCCTGACGGTTGGCCAGCAGGTAGTCTTTCAACCCCTTCATGCCGCGCAACTCGTCTTTGTTAAACAAAACGCTGGCGGCATCAACCGGATCCTTGCCGATTTTGTCGCGCCACAGGCCAACGGCATCGAAGTTCTCAAACGCAATCCCCCACGGATCGATCTTCGAGTGGCACGAGATGCAGGCGGGATCGTTGCGGTGATCTTCCATGCGCTCCTTGAGTGTGAGCTTGAGGATTTCCGGGTCAGCCAAATCAATCTCCGGCACAGCCGGTGGCGGTGGTGGCGGTGGATCGTTCAACAGATTTTCCAGCAGCCAAATGCCACGCTTAAGTGGGTGCGAATCCTTGCCGTCCGAGTTCATTGCCAATAGTCCCGCCTGCGTGAGCACGCCGCCACGCCGGTTGCTCGCCTCAAGCTTTACCAGGCGCAGGCTATTGCCGATCACCTCCGGCAGTCCGTAATGCCGTGCGAGCCGGTCGTTTACCATCGTATAATCCGACTGGAGAAAATCCATCACCGTGCGGTTACGTCTCAGCACCTCAGCGAAAAAGGCGACCGGCTCCTCACTCATCGCCTCCATCAGCAGTGGGTCAAAACGCCCGTACACCTTGGAATCGATCTTCAGGAAATCCAGTAGTTCCATACCCAACCATTGCCGCGTGAAGTAGCGGGCAAACCGATCGGCCTTGGGATCTGCCAGTAGTCGGCGTGTCTGCGCCTGCAGCACGACCGGGTCGCGCAACTTGCCCTTGGCGGCAAGGTTCAGCAGTTGCTCATCGGGTATGCTGCACCACAAGAAAAATGAAAGCCGACTGGCCAGCTCAAAACCCGAAATGCGTTGGCTTTCTTTTTTGTCATCCACTTCGCCGTCTTGAACGAGATAAAGAAACTTCGGCGAAGACAACACCGTGGCCAACACCTCAACCATCACCTCCTGAAAGTCATCGCACTGCGGCCGAAGCTTGGCGAAGAGGACCAGCTTTTGGTCGATCTCTGCCGTGGTCACGGGCCGGCGCCATGCACGTCGCATGAACTTTGCCAAAACTTCGCGAGCATATTTTTTCTCATCCTCCTGATGATCGCTCTGAAAGAAAATGCTTGTATGCGATTCCGGTGGCCACTGCTCATGGACGGGCGCGGTGATCTCCACATAATCGATCTGCACAGTCACCGGCGTGCTCGAGCAGTTCTGAAAATAGAGAAACTCCGCCGGGTTCGGCAACTGGCCGAGTTTCTGGATGTGGCGATAGGCGTTGCGTGCAATTTCACTGAGCCTTACGTCCCAGTGATAAAACTCCGGCTTATCTGGTGAAGCCGTAATGGTGATATCACGTTCACCCGCGCGCACGGCAACGCGCGAATCGTTACTAGCTTGGTTGCCGAAAAACAATCGCAGCGTCGGCGGATGTTTGCCCTCTGGTGTCACTCGCGCCGCCCGAATGCGCACGCGCATGGTGCCCACGTCCGGTAGGCCATCGCCCACGTCGACAATGTACTTCGAATTCGCCGGGATCACCACCACATCCGGCAAAGCAGGCGGAACCTTTGGCCGGGTACGGCTCGGGGTCCAAGCGTACTTGGCGCCACCGTACCCCCAATGCGTCTTGACGCCGTGGCCCGTAATCAGATTCTTGAAATGCGCACTGCCTGGTTTTACCGAGTACTTGGCAGCTTGCTTTTTTAAGGCTTTTTCAAGGGTGGCAACACCATTTTTAATCTGCTTCTTTTTCTTTTCCACAAAAGCTGCATACGTGGCATCGACTTGAGCCGAGGCAGCTTTCATTGTGATCCCGTAGTAAACTGGTTTGGGCCGTTCCCCGCGCACGGTTACCCGCTCCAGCGCCTTGCGAGCCAACTCACGATATTGCTCAAATTGAACCACCGTCATCTGCAGCATCTCGGAGCTATTTTTGAAGCCATCCTCCGAGACCGTCTCCGGCGGCAGATCGCGAGAGAAATCATGCGGCAAGTCCAGTAGATCCTGTAGCGCGTACTTATACTCGTAGCGTGTCATGCGCCGGAACGACGTGTGCCCCTGCTCGCTCCTCCGCACCTGAGAAGCAACCAGAATCTCGCCGGACAACCAATCGACAATTCGCGCCTTCTCGGCATCCGTCA
>JAPKEI010000079.1 GCA_028872685.1 Verrucomicrobiota bacterium
TTTTTTCGCGGCGGGCTTCTTCTTCTTCACCGCTTTCTTCTTCACCGCTTTCTTCTTCACCGCCTTCTTTGGTGACACCTTTTTTGGTGACGCCTTTTTTGGGGCAGCTTTTTTGGTGGCTTTTTTTACTGTTTTTTTGGCCGGAACGACCTTTTTGGGAGCTGCTTTTTTCACTGTTTTCTTGGAAACCACCTTTTTTGAGGCGGGTTTTTTCTTGGAAACCGTCGTTTTGGCGCTGTTTTTTGACATAACTCAACCTTTTACTACGAAAAGGTCGGGGAATATGGTGCTGAAATGACTATTCGTCAAGGGGTGAACTGCAAATAAGTGAAAAAAGTTTTTGGCCTTATTCACAATGGTTTTGGCTAAAACCACCCTCAAAACGTTTCGAAAGAATGAGCTTGTGAAATTTTTCACAATATCCTTGCCTGCCTCTTTTCTCAGCCGTACGCTCAATCAGGTTTGTGAGGGACGGCGCAATGACTCAAAAGACCGAGATCGGCTATAATTCCAAGGTGGAAGGCGAGGTGATTCACACCACAGTGGATGCCGCGGTGAATTGGTTCCGCAAAAATTCGATGTGGCCAATGCCGATGGGGCTCGCTTGCTGCGGCATCGAGCTGATGGCGGCAGGTTGCAGTCGGTTTGATATCTCGCGTTTCGGCTCGGAGGTGATGCGATTTTCACCGCGCCAATCGGACGTGATGATTGTGGCCGGCACAGTGACTTATAAAATGGCCACCGCTGTGAAGCGGATTTACGATCAAATGGTGGAACCCAAATGGGTGATCGCAATGGGTGCTTGCGCGAGCAGCGGCGGGATGTATCGCAGCTACGCGGTCTTGCAGGGAGTAGATCAAATTTTACCGGTGGACGTGTACATCGCCGGCTGCCCGCCCCGCCCCGAAGCGGTGCTCGAAGGCTTGATGAAGCTCCAAAGCAAAGTGGCAAAGGAGCCGTGGGCCAAACAACATTTCAAACCCACCGCCCAATGACAACCGCCGCCGAATTTGCGCAGCAGTTGAAGGATGAGTTTGGTGAACTCATTTCCAAACCTATGGAGTTTCGCGGCGAGATCACGGTGAACGTTGCCGACGCGTCATGCATTACGGAAGTCTGCGAATTTGCTAAAACCGAATTGGGCTTCGATTATCTCATTGATATTTCCACGCTCGATCATTACGGCGAGGATCCGCGCTTCTCAGTGGTTTACGAACTGAGCAGCATTTCACATCGCCAACAGTTGCGTTTGAAAACGCAAGTGACCGAAGAGCACGGCGAATTGCCCACCGTCACCAGCGTGTGGCGCACGGCCGATTGGCACGAACGTGAGGCGTACGATATGATGGGCGTGAAATTCACCGGCCACCCGAACCTCACGCGCATTCTGATGTGGGAAGGCTACCCGCACTTTCCACTACGCAAAGATTTCCCACTCGAAGGCAAACCCACCGAAGTGCCCGACGTGGCCTTCACCCAAACTGCCCCGATGGATGGCGGGCCCTTCGTCACCGTCGCCAGCAGTGAAAACACCACCCACCGCGAGCCCCGCCGCCGCAATCCGGAGGATGGTAAATAGTGAGCACAACGCAGGAAATCGAGATTCGCGACACTGCCGCAAAAGTGGCTGCGGCGGATGAATTGACCGATGTGAAGGGCGAAAAGATGGTGCTGAATATGGGCCCCTCCCACCCTGCCACGCACGGCGTGCTGCGGCTGCGGTTGGAAATGGATGGCGAGATTATCACGAAGGCCGAGCCGGACGTGGGTTACCTCCATCGCGGCGATGAGAAAATCGCCGAGAACATGACTTACAATCAGTTCCTGCCGTATACCGATCGGCTGGACTACCTCGCGCCGTTGGCGAACAATGTACATTATGTTTTGGCCGTGGAAAAATTGCTCGGCATCACGGACGATCTCCCCGAGCGCTGCCAATACATCCGCACGATTTGTTGTGAGCTTGCCCGCGTTTCGGCGCACTTGCTGGGGCTCGGCGCGTTTGCGATGGACACGGGCGCGTTCACGGTTTTCCTCCACACCTTCACCGAGCGCGAAAAAATTTATTATCTCATCGAGGCGCTCACCGGCGCGCGATTCACCACCAGCTACACGCGCGTGGGCGGATTGTCGCGCGATCTGCCGGAAGGTTGGCTCGATGAGCTCAGCAAATTTCTCGATGAAGTGGAAATTAACTTCGACGAAACAGAAACGCTCCTTACGCGCAATCCCATCTTCCTCGAACGTACGCAGGATGTCGGAATCATCACGCGCGAAGAGGCGATCGACTTCGGTCTGTCCGGCCCCAACCTCCGTGGCAGTGGAGTGGAGCACGACGTGCGCAAGGCGCAGCCGTATATGATTTACGACCGCTTTGATTTCGATGTGCCTGTCGGCACCACCGGCGATTGTTACGATCGCTATGCCATTCGCATTCTTGAGATGCGCGAGAGCGTAAAAATTCTGCGCCAATGTATCGCGGATATCCCCGGCGGCCCCATTAATGTGGACGACGGCAAAATCGTCCTTCCGCCCAAGGAAAAAGTGATGACGAATATGGAGGAACTCATCCACCAATTCATGCTCGTCACACAGGGGCAAGATGCGCCGGTGGGCGAGATTTACTTTGGTGCGGAAAACCCCAAGGGCGAGCTCGGCTTTTACATCCACAGCCTCGGTGGCGGAACCCCGCACCGACTGAAAATCCGCGCGCCCTCATTCGTCAACCTCAGCATCCTTTCGCAACTCCTCCCCGGCCATATGATTGCTGACGTGGTCGCGATTTTGGGATCATTGGATTTTGTAATGGGAGAATGCGATCGATGAGTTTTGCGCCCTCAAAAAATTTGCAGCAGGAAGTAGCAGAACTCATCTCCCACTACCCCGACGGCGAAAGCCGCAGTGCGTCGCTGATGGTGCTCCACGCCATTCAGGACGAGGCAGGCTACATCAGCACCGAGGCGATGCAATGGGCCGCGGGCGAGATCGGTATCAAACCACTGAACCTCTATGAGCTAGTGACGTTTTACCCGATGTTGCGTGAGGAGCAACTGGGCAAGTTTGTGCTAAAAGTGTGCCGCACCCTCAGCTGCGCGATGGCGGGTGGCAAGGAGTTGCACGAAAATTTGTGCAACAAACTGAAGCTCGATCCCAACGCGCACGGACCCCAAACAACGGCGGACGGCAAGTTCAGCATCGAGTTTGCCGAATGCCTCGCCAGTTGCGGTACGGGGCCGGTGATGATGTGCAACGATGATTTTCACGAAGCGGTGACCGAAGCCAAAGCCAATGAAATTTTAGAGGGCTGCAAATGACCCCATCGAAAACCAACAACCACCAATCCGAAATAAAAAATGGTTGCCCGACAGGGATTTGAACCCCGACAAACAGAATCAGAATCTGTCGTGCTACCGTTACACTATCGGGCAACGAGGCCCGCGAATTTAGCGCAAAACCGAACGCAGTCAAGCAGATGCCGCAGGAATACAAATTACTCCTGAAACACGCCGACGCCGATGGCTACTCGAATGACCTCGAGTGCTACGAGCGCCACGGCGGCTATGCCGCGCTGCGCCAAGCGCTGACGATCGCGCCGGCGGGAGACAACACGCCACAAGCGCAACTGCGCAAGCGCGTGCTGGATTCCGGACTGCGCGGGCGCGGCGGCGCGGGATTTTCCTGCGGACTCAAATGGAGCTTCGTGCGGCATCCAAATCCCAAGCCGGTTTATCTCATTTGCAATGCGGATGAATCCGAGCCGGGCACGTTCAAGGATCGGCAGATTATTTATAAAGACCCGCACCAACTCATCGAGGGGATGATCATTTCCTGTTGGGCGAACCACGTGAATCTCGCTTACATTTACATCCGAGGCGAATTCACCGAGGGCGCGAAAATCCTGAACACCGCCCTCGCCGAAGCACGCGCGAAGGGTTACCTCGGCAAAGACATTCTCGGCAGCGGGCACGATCTTGAAATCCACGTGCATCGCGGCGCCGGGGCTTACATTTGCGGCGAGGAAACCGGCCTCATCGAAAGCCTCGAAGGCAAGCGCGCTTATCCACGCATCAAGCCGCCTTACTTCCCCGCCGCGCTCGGGCTATATATGTGCCCAACGATCGTCAACAACGTGGAGACACTCTGCAATGTGAAACACATCGTCGAGATGGGTGCCGAAGCCTTCACCAAACTCGGCACGCCCAACAACACCGGCACCCGCCTGGTGAGCCTCAGCGGTGATGTGAAAAATCCTGGCTATTTTGAAATCGAAACCGGCAAGGTCACGCTGGGCGAACTCATCCACGATGAAAATTTCGGCGGCGGTCTGCGCGAAGGCCGCATGTTGCAAGCCGTCATTCCCGGCGGGTCATCCTCCAAAGTGCTCAAGGCGGGCGAGATTTTCAAACTAGGCGAAGAAGAAATCGCTCTGCTCGATGTGCCGTACGATTTTGATACACTGATGAAAATCGGCACGATGTCCGGCTCCGGCGCGATCATCGTTATCGATGACAGTCGCGACATCGTCGAATGCCTCGCCAACCTTGCCGAGTTTTACGCGCATGAAAGCTGCGGCCAATGCACCCCCTGCCGCGAAGGCTCGCTCTGGATGAACAAAGCGCTCCACCGAATGACTCACGGCGAAGGCCGCGCCGAGGATGCCGATTACCTGAAACACATCGCGCAAAATATCCAAGGTCGAACCATCTGCGCCTTCGGCGAAGCCTGCGCGTGGCCCGTGCTGAGTTTTGTGGAGAAATTCCGCGATGAATTTGAAGCGAAAGCGAAGTAAATGAAATTTCACCAAAGAGACACAGAGGGCACAAATATCGAAACAGATAGGGTGTGCTCTCCGAGCGCACTAAGGCGATTTCAGAGAAACCGCCCTACCCCATTCTCTGTGCCTCTGTGGTGAAAATATAAATGCCCGACGAAGCAAAAGTAGAAGAGCCGAGCGTGATTGAAACCATCGCCGTCAAGGTCGATGGCAAACAAGTCGCCGTACCCAAGCTCACGCCGGATTGGCAGGGCAAGCTCGTACCCACCACGGTGCTGCAAGCGTGCAAGCACGCGGGCATCGAAATCCCGCATTATTGTTATCACCCCAAGCTGCCAGTGGCGGGTAATTGCCGGATGTGCCTCGTGCACGTGGGAATGCCCGGCCGACCGGGGCCCGATGGCAAACCGCCGATGAACGAGGACGGCTCGCTGAAGATTGACCCAATGGTGTTGCCGTACGAACGCGGCACGCCAAAAGGTGTCATCGGCTGCGCGACCAATTTAATTCCGGGAATGGAAATTTACGCGAGCAGTCCAGAGACCAAAGAAATGCGCGAGGCGGTGCTGGAAAGTTTGCTCATCAATCATCCGCTCGACTGCACCATTTGCGATCAAGCCGGCGAATGCAAGCTGCAGGAATACAGCATGGAACACGGCCAAGCCGAGAGCCAGTTTGCCGAGCAAAAAGTCCACAAGCCCAAAGCCGTGGACCTCGGCCCGCGCATTGTGCTCGATGCCGAGCGATGCGTTTTGTGCACGCGCTGCATTCGCTTCAGCGCGGACATCGCGGGCGACGATGCGCTCGGCATTGTGAATCGCGGCAGTTACAATTCCATTGCGACTTTTCCAGGCGCGCCGTTCGACAACAATTACACCCTCAACACCGCGGACATTTGTCCCGTGGGCGCGCTCACCTCCAAGGATTTCCGATTCCAAATGCGTGTGTGGTTTCTCAAGGAAACCAACAGCCTCTGCACCGGCTGCGCCACCGGTTGCAACACGGTAATCGGCTCGCGCGAAAACAAAATGTACCGGCAGGAGCCACGCGAAAACGATGCGGTCAATGGCCCGTGGATGTGCGACTCGGGCCGATTGGATTACAAATGGATCGGCAGCGAGAAACGTCTTTCCAAACTCAATGGCGCCACCGACTGGACCACAATCCTCGCGGAGATCACCACCAATCTCGAAAAGGCAGCGGTCACTTCAGTGGCCATTATCGCGTCGGCACGCCAAACGAATGAGGAACTTTTTTTGCTGAAAAAACTGGCCGACAAATTCGAGGCAATCACCGACTCCGTGCCGCGCAATGGCGAGGGTGATCATCTTTTGGTGAACGCCGACAAAAACCCCAACAGCAACGGCGCGCGCCTCATCGGCATCGCCGGCGAAACGCTCGGTGCAAATCTACCGGCGATTGCCGAAGGCATCGAAAACGGCACTATTAAATCGTTAATCGTCTTTGGCGAAGATGTCACGCAACACGGCATCAGCGCAGCGCTTCTGGAAAAATTGGATTTGCTGATTGTGAGCGATATTTTCGCCAACGCCACCACGGCGAGGGCGCATTACCTGCTGCCTGGCTGCGCGTATGCCGAGAAGCGCGGCACCTTCACAAACGTGAAAGGCCAAGTGCAAAAATTCATGAAAGCCCTCGACGCCCCTGGCAATGCCCGCGCCGAATGGGAGTTCCTGCACGAGCTCGTGGAAAACGTAACTGGTCAAAACGGGTTCAGCACCATCGAAGGGCTGTTCAACCAAATGGCTGGCGAAGTGGACGCGTTTAAAGCCAAAGAATTAAATTGGGCCGCGCTGGGTGATGACGGAGTGACGGTGGAGATTTGAAAAAATGACCGACTGGTTCACCAGCTTAACTCCAAACGAGCAATTCGCAATTTTCAGTTTGCTGAAAATTATGATCGCGGTGTTTACGGTGGTGCTTCCGATGGTTGCGTATTCGGTGGTGGCCGAGCGGCGCATTTCGGCGTTGATCCAAGACCGCATCGGCCCCAATCGCGTGGGGCCATTTGGCCTGCTCCAACCCGCAGCGGATGGGCTCAAGTTTATCCTCAAGGAAGACTTCACACCGGCGTACGCGCGCAAGGTATATTTCTGGCTGGCGCCGGCAGTGGCGATGGTGCCGGCGCTATTGACGTTGGCGGTGATTCCATTTGGTTCGCAACTCGGTTCGCAAAAAGCGGTCATCGCGGATTTGAATGTCGGCATTTTGTTCACGTTCGGCATCGTGTCGCTCAGCGTGTACGGCATCGTGCTGGCGGGGTATGCGAGCAATTCCAAGTATCCATTCCTCGGCGGTATCCGCAGCAGCGCACAAATGATCTCCTACGAAATCGCGATGGGACTCAGCGTGGTGCCGGTGTTTATGTTGGTGGGCGATCTCAATTTAAGTGCCGTGATTGATTATCAAAAAAGTGGCGCGTGGCTGATCCTCAAGCAGCCGATTGCGTTTGTGATTTTTCTGGTGGCGGCCTTCGCGGAAACCAACCGGCTGCCCTTTGATATGCCCGAGGCGGAATCGGAATTAGTGGGCGGCTATCACACCGAATACAGCTCGATGAAGTTCGCGCTGTTTTTCCTCGGCGAATACGCGGCGATGATCGCTGTGAGTGCGATGATGGTAGTGCTCTTTCTCGGCGGTTGGACCCTCCCTTTCGCCGGCCTGAACGAGACGGCCACTTCACTGGGAATGGGGCTCTTGCAAGTCGGCATTTTCATTGGCAAACTACTGCTGTTTATGGGGCTGTTTATTTGGGTGCGTTGGATGCTGCCGCGTTTCCGGTACGATCAGCTTATGGACATCGGCTGGAAACGCTTTGTGCCGCTAGCGATCGCAAACATTGTGGTGACGGCGATTTACCTGTACTTGACCCACGGAAAATAAAATGGCCATCAAAGTCCAACGCGTGAAATTGAGCCTCTGGGAACGCCTGTTCATCCCCACCTTGTGGAATGGATTCAAGGTCACACTCAGCCATTTTCTTTCGTTCAAAAAATCAAAAGTTTACGCCGAGAAAAACAAGGACAACAAATTCAAGGCCACACTCAGCTATCCCGAGGAACTTTGGACCGTGCCTCCCGGCTTTCGCGGCGCGCCTTATCTCGTGAGTGATCAGGATGCCGCCACCAAATGCGTAAGCTGCCAACTGTGCGAATTTGTGTGTCCACCCAAGGCCATCCGCATCACCCCACCGGGCGAGGCCGGCGATACCGCCCATCGCGAGGGCGCGGAAAAGATGCCCAAGGAATTCGAGATCGACATGCTCCGCTGCATCTTCTGCGGCTACTGCGAGGAGGTGTGCCCCGAGGAAGCCATCTATCTCGCCAAGGATTATTACGAAGGCTACGACGAAAAGATGATGCGCCGTGACTATGCCCTCACCGGCAGCAACCGCGAGGAAATGATTTTCAACAAAGACAAACTCCTCGAACGCGGCGGCACGCATCACGATCGCATCAAGAAATGGGAAAAGAAAACGGCGGATGCGAAAGCGCAGGAAATGTTTCCGGTAGAGGATAAATCGAAGAAGGAAAGGGAATGATCAATGAAAATTGAAAATTAACCCGTGGAAATCCTCTTTTACATCTTCAGCACGCTCACCCTGCTTTGCGGGGCGTTGGTAGTGTTCAACCCTTTCAGCCGCAACCCCGTGACCAGCGCGATGTTTCTCGTACTCACTATTATTTGTATGTCGGGACTGTTCGTTTTGCTCAAGGCATTCTTTTTGGCCGCGGTGCAAATCCTTGTGTACGCCGGCGCGGTGATCGTGCTGTTTCTGTTTGTTATTATGCTGCTGAACATCAAGGAAGAAGAACGCCAACGCTTCCGCAAGTTCGGCACCTTCCTCGGCGCGGCGGCGGTGGCGGGGTTGGCGTGGATTTTGGTGACCACTGTGATGAACTCCCGCGCCGGCGAACGCAGCGTGGCCAATAATGCGGGCGAGACAAAGCCGCTCGGCGAATTACTTTTCACAAACTACGTGCTGCCTTTCGAAATCGTGTCGCTGCTGTTGTTGGTGGCGATGGTCGGTTGTATTTTGCTCAGTAAAACTCCGGAGACTGAGGAGGAAACCGAATGACCGGTGTGGGCCTTGAACATTATCTCGTTGTGAGCGCGGTGTTGTTTTGCCTTGGGCTTCTGGGCGTGGTTATTCGCCGTAACCTAATCGTCATGTATATGAGCCTCGAGCTGATGCTCAACGCCGCGACTCTCGCACTCGTCGCCTTTTCTCATTTCCAACCACCAACGCCTAACGGCTCGCCGTTTGACGGACAAATTATGGTGTTCTTTATCATCACCGTGGCCGCCGCCGAAGTGGCCGTGGGCCTCGCACTGATTGTCGCCCTTTACCGCAAACGCCAAACCATCGACGTGGCCGATCTCACCTCGATGAAACTCTGACCCATGACCGACCAAGAACTCAAGCTGACCCTCGCGATGGGCGTGCTCTTACTGCCGCTACTGGCGGCGGTGTGCATCGCCCTCGGCGCGCGGCGTTGGCGTGGCTTGAGCGCAGGCCTTTCGCTGGGGGCCTCGGTCATCGCTTTCGTGTGCAGTCTCATTTTGTTTATCAAATTTCACGGAGCACCCGCTGCTATTGTGCCGGCACCAGATGCCGCGTTCCACGGAATCCAATGGCTGCAACTGGGCGAATTTAAAGTGGGCTTCGCCGCACTCATTGATCCGCTTAGCCTGTTGATGTTGCTCATCGTCACCACCGTGGGCACGTTGGTGCAAATTTTTTCGCTGGCCTATATGCGAACCGACGCGGGCTACTCGCGCTACTTTGCCGGCCTCAGTCTGTTCCTATTTTCGATGATCGGCATCGTGCTGGCCTCCAATCTTTTGTTGCTGTTTATTTTCTGGGAACTCGTGGGCGTCTCCAGTTATCTGCTCATCAGCCATTGGTTTGAAAAGCCCGCCGCCGCTGATGCCGGCAAAAAAGCCTTCATCACCAATCGCATTGGCGACTTTGGGTTTCTGCTTGGCATCCTGTTCGTATGGCAAATTCATGGCACACTCGACATCATTGCGCTGGCCGGCATGGGCGCGGTGACCACAACGGCGGGCTTGTTAATTTTTTGTGGCGCAGTCGGCAAGAGCGCCCAATTCCCGTTGCACGTTTGGCTGCCCGACGCCATGGAAGGGCCCACACCGGTGAGTGCCCTCATCCACGCGGCCACTATGGTGGCCGCCGGTGTGTACATGTTGTGCAAATTGTTCTTCCTGTTCACGGCCGACGCGCTGGTCATCATCAGTTGGGTGGGGGGAATCACCGCGCTACTTGCGGCGCTAATGGCGATTCAGCAAAACGACATCAAGCGTATCCTCGCCTATTCCACCCTGTCGCAGCTCGGCTACATGGTCATGGC
>JAPKEI010000411.1 GCA_028872685.1 Verrucomicrobiota bacterium
CATGTCTTATCCACGCCGCCAGCGTTCGTTCTGAGCCAGAATCAAACTCTCCGTATAAAAACGTTAGTTCGACTATCACTCGGCTAAACGCCAACTAATAATGTTGTTTTTTATTTACTCAAATACTCAATAAAGACTCCCTAACAAGAGCCTCTATCGAGGGCTTCTGCCATTACACAATTCAATTTTCAAAGAACGTTTCGGACCAAGCCGAAAAGCTTCCAAAAGACAACAACACCCCGAGACGTTCTCCCTACTGGGATTCGTCCCTGGGTTTTGGCTTCAGCCAAGAGGAACCGTTTTACCGGTTCGTTGTCTCCGAAAGCGAGGCGCAGTTCACAGTAAACTTACCAATCGTGCAAGTGTTTTTTTAGTTTTTTTTCGTGCCGCGCGTATTTTCCGCGGCGTTCCCAAGTTTGACCCCAAATACGGCAACCTGAAAAATGGGGTTTTCGGCCAGAATTCGGCCAAAACACGCTCATTTGATGCCGCCGATGGATCCCTGCGCGACGGTGGCCAACACTCAGAAAGCACCACAAAAACTTTCTTTGCGCCAATGCTTTTTAGTCGATCGAGGGTTAAATTGACCTCATTAAGCACTCCAAGTCGGTTTTGAGCGGCCAAAACCACGTCACATTTCAACGTTTTCACCACCTCATCCCACGCCACTCCCGCCGCCAAAGGCACCCGCAAACCACCTGCGCCTTCCACTAAAAGCCGATCACACTCCCCTTCCCGCTGGCGAATGGCATTCACGATGTGCTCCTTCTTCAAACGCCGGCGCGAGGCGACAAGTGGGGTCACCGGATTTTGGTAATGAAAGGGATTCATTTCATCATCGCTCAACGCGCCAGGTTGGAGGCTTTGCAGCAGCTGCACGTCATCGCGCGGCCCTGTACAAACGGGTTTGACCGCGATTACGATTTCGCCTTGGGCGCGAAGGTGATCGAGCAATAGCGCGGTGAGGGTTGTCTTGCCCGAGCCGGTGCCGGTACCGGTGATAAAGTGCGTGCGTGTGACGCGCTTCATTTCCAGTAAGTGTAAAGAATCTTGATATCCGTGGGGCTGGCGCGGCTGATCACGGCGACGAGCGTACGGCTGAGTATGCCAACTTGCGCCTGCACTGTGACTTCGTAGGTGGCGCTGCGGACACTGAAGAAACGACGCGCATTAGCGATGGCGTCGGCCGTAAAGCCGGCACGTTGTATTTGGGCGATATCATCAAAGGGCTCGTCGTCCTCAGTCCCATCAACGCCATCAAGTCCTACGCGCATTTGGAGGATGAGATCCACCCGAGTTTGATCGAAGCCGGGCACGAGTTGCATGACTTCTCCGGAGGCGGTGTTGATGTTAATGTAGCCGGTGGAGATGGCTGTAAAAAGATCAACCATTCCGAAGTTGTAAGAATTTTCTCCTTCTTCATCGTCCGCTCCAAGCAATGCGGTACTTGGAGCCTGCAGAGGGTCTGCAGCGATTTGCTTGGAGCGGCTGCCCCAATAAATTTCCGGTGTCATGCCTTCAATTAATAGCAATTCTTTCAGATCGTCGATGGGGCCGTTTTTGGCAGTGTAAGACGGAGTTTTAGCTTCGTAGGTATCACTCTCGGCTCCGCTCACACGGCGATTGTCATCAGTGTCGCGCCAGTCTTTTATCGCGTCGATGAGGTAGGGCGAGAGGCCGGTATCCACGTCCATCAGCTCGAATGTTTTCTCGAGGGGGAATTTACCCATGCTGTCCTCAGCGGCCCGGTTTATGTTGAATTTCCGCTCCAAATCAATGATCTGAATGGTGCAGCGCGCGTCATTCCCAATCTTTTTCTCAAACTCGTTTTGATCGGGGAAAATCAGCCCGAGCACAGTGTTCTCCGCCCAGGTACTTTTGGTGAGATCGAGGTTTTCGAGGAACACATTGAAGCCGTTGGTGCCTGCGGGGCCTCCAGCCCATTGTTGATTGAGGGAATCGTATGGCTCCTGCGCGTTGGCCATTTGCTGGGCGAGGATGTATTTGGAAAGCTCGATGCCGCTGCGGCAAATCCATTCCACCTTCACATCGTCATTGGCTTTGCGGGCGAGCTTGACTTCCACCTGCATATTGGTGGCAAAAGCAGCAGCCATCACAGCCAGAAC
>JAPKEI010000412.1 GCA_028872685.1 Verrucomicrobiota bacterium
GCCGCCGCGGAAGGTGACACAAAAGCCACGGCCGCCATCGCTGCTACGCAGAAAATGATCGCCGAAGCCGAAAACCAAATCGCCAAAGCCAAAACTAAACACTCCGCCACCCCCTTCGCCCAGCACGGCTGGCAAGGCAATGAAATGGTGAAAGTCGATAAAGACATCATTGTGCTCGCTAACCCCGAAATCGCCAAGCTCCCGAGCTGGGTCATCGCCCTTGTGGTCGCCGGCGGTTTGGCCGCCGCGCTATCCACCGCCGCCGGATTGTTGCTCGCGATTTCCTCCGCCATCTCGCATGACCTCTTGAAAGGAATCATGCGCCCAAACATCACCGAAAAAGAAGAACTCAAAGCCAGTCGCATCGCTATGATCGGCGCGATTTTGATGGCCGGCTATTTCGGCCTCAACCCGCCTGACTTCGCCGCCGGCACAGTGGCCATCGCCTTCGGTCTCGCCGCCTCATCGATCTTTCCCGTGCTGATGATGGGCATCTTTTCCAAACGTATGAACCGACAAGGCGCAATCGCCGGAATGATCGCCGGCATCGGCGTCACGTTACTGTACGTGTTTCAACACAAAGGAATTATGTTCATCCCCGGGACCACCTTCTTGGGCGACATGAAAGAAAATTGGTTCTTCGGAATCACCCCCAACGCCTTTGGCGCGGTGGGTGCAGCAGTGAATTTCGCTGTCGCATTTGCCGTTTCAAAAAAATTCGGACCACCGCCGACTGAAGTTCAGGAATTAGTTGAACGCATCCGCACGCCCGGGGATTAAACCGGCGCCCCACCCAACACTTCCGCAATCGCTTCCCGCAGCACCCGCACCATTTTGCGCAACTGCGCCGACGTGGTGCAATACGGAGGCAACAGCGGAATCACATTCCCGATTGGCCGCGTCAACACTCCACGTCGCGCCATCGCCTCGCACACGCGAATGCCCACTTGCGCCTTCAGCGGAAACGCCTTGCGCGTTCGCCAATCGGTCACCAATTCCACGCCTGCCACCAAACCCTCCTGCCGGACATCCCCCACCGACGCCAACGACCACAGCACTTCCAATTCATCGCGCAACAATTTCTCCAGCGCGCGCCGTTTCTTTTTGGAATCCGCACTCTGCAAAATATCCAAACTCGCCAACGCCGCCGCCGAGCCTAATTGATTGCCCGTGTAACTGTGCCCGTGAAAAAAAGTTTTGAACTCATCGTACTCGCCGAGGAACGCATCAAAAACAGCTTGCGTCGTCAACGTCGCCGCCATCGGCAAATACCCCCCCGTCAACCCCTTCGCGACACACAAAAAATCCGGCGACACCTTTTCCTTTTGGCAGGCAAACTTCGCTCCCGTGCGTCCAAATCCCGTCATCACCTCATCGGCAATCAACTGCGCCCCTCTCGCACGCACCGCTTCACCCACACGCTTCAGCCAACCTTCCGGATGCGCGATCATCCCCGCCGCGCCCTGTACCCGCGGCTCGACCACAAAGGCCGCGTACTTCCGCCGTTTTAATTTCGCCTCCACTTTACCCACGCATTCCCAATTGCATTTTCGAGTCACTCGCGCATCTGCCCGTTCCGGTTTGGCTCGGTTAAACGGGCAACGATAACAATAGGGCGCCATCACTTTATCGCTTTTAAACAACAGGCCGCCGTACGCCTTATGAAACAAATCAATGTGCCCCACGCTCACCGCCCCCACCGTGTCGCCGTGATATGCGCCCGCCAATGAAAGAAACTTCGGCGCACGCGAGCGGCCCGTGCGCCGCGTAAATTCATACGACATTTTCAAAGCCACCTCCAATGCCGTGGAGCCATCGTCCGAGAAAAAAACTTTTTTGAGTGAACCCTTTGCTGATTTCACCAATCGCTCCGCTAACAACGCTGCCGGTTCATTGGCAAACCCCAGTGCCGAAGTATGCGCCACTTTTTTCAATTGCCGCTGTAGCGCCGCATTCAGCTTGGGATGATTGTGCCCGTGCAGATTCGTCCAAATGCTCGCATTAGCATCTAGAAATTTTTTTCCATGAACATCCTCCAGCACCGCCCCCTTACCGCGCGCCAGCACAATCGACTCCCGCTTGGCCCAATCACGCATTTGCGTGAAGGGATGCCACACATATT
>JAPKEI010000413.1 GCA_028872685.1 Verrucomicrobiota bacterium
CTGATTTGGGAGTATCTCCAGATTTTATATCAGAAAGCCTAAACCAAAATTGAAGCCTAGATGAAGTGTTTAATTATTGCAGCTGGCAAAGGCCATCGTCTTCAGAGTAAGGGCGATAGCAAGCCCCTTACTCCACTTTTTGACATCCCTTTAATCGAACGAGTCATCCGCTGTGCCCTTGAAGCTGGAGCGGATGATTTTTTTGTTGTCACCGGTTACAAGGGAGAGGGCGTTCGCGTTTTTCTCGATCGCTTGACTGAACGTCTTGGTATTGGCATCACCCCTATCGTTAATGAGGATTGGGAAAAAGAAAACGGTCTTTCGGTACTCAAGGCGCGGGACTACCTGCGCGAACCCTTTTTGCTACTGATGGCGGATCACCTCTTTGATCCGTCTATTGTCCGAAAGTTGATCGAGTTTCCATTAGCCGATGGGGAAATTGCCCTCGGCGTGGATGGAAACAGGAGCAACCCCCTGGTCGACTTGGAGGATGTCACTCGGGTAAAGACCGAAAGGGGGAAGATCCGGGATATCGGTAAAAACATGAATGAATATAATGGATTTGATACCGGTCTTTTCGTATGCACTCCTGCCATTTTCGACGCCTTGGAACGGTGTGCGGAAGAAACTGGCGACACTTCCCTTTCTGGAGCCGTGCGGGAGCTGGCCACCCACGGGCTAGTCAATGCGATCAACATAAATGGTCAGTTCTGGATCGATGTGGATGATCCTGAAGCTTTCCGACGCGCGGAAAACGCCCTTTTGGCCAACCTGCGGGGGAAGACCAACGACGGTCCGATTGCCCGTTTTTTAAACCGGCCTTTGTCCATAAGAATTTCCCGCCGATTGGTAAATTATCCCATCACCCCAAATCAGATATCCCTGTATTCTTTTCTGTTTTCGATACTGGCTGCCGGTTTGCTCTCTCTTGGCAGTTATTCGGCTCTTTTCCTGGGTGGCATTTTCGCGCAATTCGCCTCGGTGATCGACGGCTGCGATGGCGAAGTGGCGCGACTCAAGTTCCAAACCAGCGACTATGGGAAATGGTTGGATGCCGTACTGGACCGCTATGCCGACGCATTCCTTCTTTTTGGCCTCACCTGGCACGCTCACGCAGATAGAACGGAAGGCCTTGTACTATTTGTTGGTTTCCTGGCGATCATTGGGTCTTTTTTGTTGAGTTACACGGCGGACAAATACGACCATTTGATGGGCCGCCAGATTCGCCAAGGTAAGGGGCTCCGAGTGGGCCGGGATATTCGTGTCTTCATCATATTTCTCGGCGCTGTGCTCCATCTACCTTTTTGGGCGCTACTGGTGACCGCCGTGATGATGAACCTTGAAACCATACGCCGTCTCATCGTCTGCCGAGATCATGGATAGGATCGAATACGCCAAACGGAAAATCCGGGAAGTCATTGCCACCTCCAAGGTTCAGGAAGATCCCGCCCATGCTGATAACACGCTTGAATGGCTTCTTAAGTTCGATCCCACAGCTGATCCGGCTATGCAAGTTGCTGCGCTCGCTCATGATATTGATAGAGCCGTGGAAGAGCGAAAGACGCGCCGCTCCGATTTTGACGATTACGATGTCTTCAAAGCCACGCATGCCCAAAACGGGGCAAAGATTCTGCGGGAAATTCTGGATGATTGCCAAGTGGCCAAACTCATTGCCGAAGAAGCTTGCCGTCTTGTAACGCTTCATGAAGTAGGCGGCGACCCTCGTTCCGACCTGCTCAAGGACGCTGATAGTATTTCCTATTTTGATGTCAATATGCCTCTGTATTACCAACGTGAGGGCTGGGATGAAACGAAACGTCGTTGTGTTTGGGGATATCGGCGGCTTTCTTCACGAGGAAAAGAGGTGATCAAAGGCATAACCTATGAAAACCAGACTCTGACGCGTTTATTAAATGAGGCCATTGGACAAACTGGCGGAAAAGAATTTATATAAAAATGTTCTATCAGATTTGAAAACAAAATATTACGTGGACAATAACCGTTTCATTTAAGGTCATTACTTTTTTAGAATTAAATTCACTCCCGCGAATGCGAACGGCACGACTTGCTTGCTTGCAGGAGTTGGATGAGCGGGAAGCTAAGCATGAGGAGTGTT
>JAPKEI010000414.1 GCA_028872685.1 Verrucomicrobiota bacterium
TATCTCGTGAAAGAAGGACGCGGCCGGCGCTTGAGCCCAGCGGCGCCTGCCAATAGTTTGTTGCTGCTCAAAGCCGCGGCCATTTTGCCCCATGGCGGCGGCGCGCGCTTGGATCCGAAGGGTTATGATTATCAGCTCATCTCGCGTTGGATCGCCATGGGTGCGCCGCGCGGGGCTGATACGGATCCGACGGTGGCCGCCTTGGAAGTTTATCCCAAGAGCCGCCTCGTGAGTGCCAATGCCTCGCAACAAATTACGGTGACCGCGATTTACAGCGATGGCCACACCGAAGATGCCACGCACATCGCCACGTACGAGGCGAATGACAAGGAGATCGCCGAGGCGGATGCCTCTGGTCACGTGACGTTCTTCGAGCAACCGGGCGATGTGTCGGTGATGATTCGGTATCAGGGCCAGGTGGGAGTGTATCAGGCCAGCGTGCCGCTGGGTGCGCCGGTTAAGACATTGCCGCGGACGCGCAATTTCATTGATGACATTGTGTTTGCCAAGCTCAAGCGCGTGGGGATGCCGCCCTCGGTGGTGTGTGATGACCCCACATTTATTCGGCGCGTGAGCATCGATATTGCCGGACGTCTGCCCACGGCTACTGAGTCGGAGGTGTTTTTGCAAAGCACCGATCCCGCCAAGCGCGATAAGCTCATCGATCGCCTGTTGGCGAGCACGGATTACGCGGATTATTTCGCAAACAAATGGGGAGCGCTTTTGCGAAATAAACGCTCCGCCGCTACCGCCATGCGCGGCAACTTTGCCTTCCACGGTTGGATCCGTGACTCACTGCACAAAAATATGCCTTATGATGAATTTTCCCGCTCGGTGCTCGCCGCCTCGGGCGACATGCACCGCAACCCCGCCGCCACGTGGTATCGCGAGGTGAAAACCATGCAAACGCAAATGGAAGACACCGCGCAGCTTTTCCTCGGCACCCGTATGCAGTGCGCGCAGTGCCACCATCATCCGTTTGAGAAATGGAGCCAGAAAGATTACTATAGCTTCTCGGCGTTTTTCTCAACAGTGGGACGCAAGCCGGGACGCAATCCGGGTGAGGAAATTATTTTCCACACCCGTAAGGTGGCGCAGACGGCCAATAAAAAAGACGGTGGGACTGTCAAAGCCACAGGCCTCGGTGACGAAGCGCTGGAGCTTACGGCGGACGATGATCCCCGCCACGCTTTAGTGGATTGGTTGGCCAAGCCCACTAATCCGTTCTTTGCTCAAACGCTAGTGAACCGTTACTGGAAGCATTTCTTCAGCCGTGGTTTGGTGGAGCCTGAGGATGATATGAGGGAGACCAATCCGGCGGTGAACCCAGAGTTGCTCCAGGCGCTGGCGCAGTCGTTTATCAAAGACAGTTTCGACATGAAAAATCTGATCCGAACGATTTGCCAGTCGCAAACCTATCAACTCAGTTCCATCCCGAACGAATTCAACGCGAAAGATAAAACCTATTTCAGCCGCTATTATCCCAAGCGCCTGAACGCGGAGGTGTTGTACGATGCGATCAATCAGATGACTGATTCCCAAGCGAACTTCAGCGGGCTGCCGGTGGGGACGCGCGCGGTGCAATTGCCGGACAACAGCTTCAACAGCCAATCGTATTTCCTGACGGTGTTTGGCCGACCAGACAGTTCTAGCTCGTGCGAGTGCGAACGTTCTAGCGATGCCAGCCTCGCGCAGAGTTTGCATTTACTGAACTCGAAAGACATTCAGGGCAAGCTCGGCAGCGGCAGTGGTCGTGCAGCCAAGTTGTCCACGGACAAACGCGAGGACGACGCCAAGATTCGTGAGTTATTCCTGTTGGCCTTCGCGCGGGAGCCCAGCGGCAGCGAAGTGTTGCTCGCTCGCCAACATCTCGAGCGCGAGATTGAAGACGATAAAGGCGTTAAAAAGCCGGTGAGCAAAAAGGAATCCTACGAGGACGTCATCTGGGCGTTGTTTAACACGAAGGAATTTCTCTTCAACCATTGATCGGTTGAAGCGACGGCCATGGCGAATCGCCCGCATCAACGCGCTGACCGTGTCGGTTGCCCGGAGTTTCGGCGCAACTTGGCGCTGGACCGGCGCGGTTTTGTGAAGGCCGGTGCGCTGGG
>JAPKEI010000080.1 GCA_028872685.1 Verrucomicrobiota bacterium
GACATACTCCGGCCGGCTTCGGCGCGTGCACTGTTGCTCGCCACGCCGGAGACCGAAGCGCTCGCTTCGGATACCGAGGGCGAAAATGAAGCGATGGCTCCCGAGCCGGAAACGGTCGAAGCCGTATTGGCGGCCTGCGCCGAGCCGCTTGCCTGAGCCACCGACTGGCTCGGGCTGTTTCGCGCTGTGCCGCGTGAACCGGTGGCCGCTTGGGCCAATGATTGCGAGGAGGCACTGGACATATCCCAGCCGGATTCTGCGCGGGCTTGACTGCTGCGCACGCTCGCGGATGAGGCGTGGGCGGAGGAAACTTGGGGTGAAAATGCGCGGCTGGAATTAGCAGCGGTCACGCTGCCGGAAGTGTTCGCGCTTGCAGCGGAAGCGCTGGAGGGCGAGCTGGACGCATTCGGGGCGCTGCGGGCCGAGTTGCTGCCGCCAGCGGCGGATTGGGCCATCGATTGCGCAGAGGCTTGGGCCATACTTTGGCTGGGGGCAGCTTGGGCGCTTCTTTGGGTCATCACCGTGGAAGTGGCCGCGCGCGGGCTGGAGGGCGACAAAGCGCTGCTCGCGCCCGAAGCACTCACAGTAATCGCCGAAGCCGCACTATTAGCAGAAGCGGATTGGGCGGATGCCGATGCGGACGAAGGAGCGCTGCGGGCAGCGCTCATTGGAGAAGCGGATTGGGCCATCGATTGCGCGGATGCCGCGCTCATCGTTTGACTGGCCTCAGCCCTTGGCTGGCCGGACTGCACCGTGGAGGTAGCCTGTGAAGCGGACGGCACCAACGCGCTGCTTGCGCCAGAAGCGGCGGGTGAATTGGGCGCAGTCGCGCTTTGGGCAGCGGCGGATTGCTCGGCGGCGCTTTGCGGGTTGCTCCGGGCAGCGCTCATCGAGGAAGCAGACGGGGCTGAAGATTTCGCGGAGGCTTGGGTCATCGTTTGACTATTCTCCGCACGGGCTTGGCCGCTTTTCACCGAGGAATTTGGCGTAGTCACGGAAGGCGAAAAGGAACTGCCCGAACCGGCCGCGCTAGCGGCTGCGGCGGACGATTGAGCACCGCTGGCGGAGCCAGATTGCGATGACGCACTATTGGGATTACTCCGCGCGGCACTCATATTAGAGGCGGATTGGGCGGCGGCTTGCGAGGCGGATGCGGCGGCCATCGGCGTATCGAGAATGGAGTCGCGGATTTCCTCGCTCATTTCCTGCACGGCGGAATCTTCGCCATTGAGCGAAATGGTCAACTGCTGTTCGCTGCGACCGGCTTTGCGTTTGCCTTCGATGAACCAGTTTTTTTCGTAAATGTACCAGCTGGTAAACAGCACGGAGATGAGCAGAACGAGCAGCCCGAATAAAATGTGCCGGCGCTGGATGTCGAGCCGGTCAGCCAAGGATTCAAACCCCCACTCGATGAGTTCCAAAATTCCTTTGAATCGAATTTTCATTGGCGGTGTTGGGCCAGTACGTTTCTGTTACTCAATTGAGCTGGTATCCCAGGCGATGTTCGCGGAAGGGAACCCAGCCTGACTGGCGGCGGCAAGGGCGGCTGTGGTTTGCCCGTGAAAGGCTTTGGCGTCGCCGCGAATCACAACCCGCTGCTCGGGCTTTTCTTTAAACCGATCCATCAGCTTCACCCGAAGATGATCCAAATCCACTGTCTCTCCCTGCACGCGATAGGTGCCGTCTTGGAGGACGTTGATGTAGTAGGGGCGCTCTTTGCTCGCCAATGACGATCCCCCGTGGCGCGGCAGCTGGACTTTTTCCTCCTTCTCTTCTTTCTCAAAAGTGGAGGTGACCAAAAAGAAAATAATCAGCGTGAACAGAATGTCGATCAAGGGAGCGACATCGATTCGGGATTCTGATTCTTCCTGTGGCGCGATTAATTTCATTCCACTTTTACGTCACCAACGGATCCGAATCCGCGGTTTCCTCAGTTGCATTATCGAGGTCAGAGCCCACTTTCGACCCCGCTTGGGCGTCCTGTTCCAGTTCAATGCCTCCTCCCCCAGAGGGATGGAATTTTCCCAAGAAAGCCTCCGCTTGTCGATTCAAATTTTCTCCAATTTCGTCCACCCGATGGTTGAGCCACTGATAAATAAAGAGGAACGGAATGGCGATCGTCAGCCCAGCGGCGGTGGTGACGAGTGCCTCGTAAATGCCTTTGGATAAAATCTCTACTTTGTCGCCCGTCGCGCCCAGACTTTGGAAGGAGGCGATCATCCCGTACACCGTGCCCATCAATCCTAACAATGGCGCCACGGTCACCACGCTTTGCAGGGGTTTTAGCCCGCGCTTGAGCCGGCTCAGCTGCATTGCGCCTTCGCGCGACAAGGCGTCCTCCATCGCTCCTTTACCTTCATAAAGTCGCGCCAAGGCCGCCTCGCACATTTTTGGAAATGCCGACTGGGCGCGTTGGTTGATGTCGGAAGCCACCTCGCCTTTTAAATCATCGAAAGGCATATCGTGCGGATTCAATCGCCCCAGCAGCGCTTCATCCCGATTTTGGTTATTCGATAAAATAATGACGTACACCTGCACTCCTGCCTTGAAGAAGCCGTAGAGGGCCAGAAGCGCCAGCGGCCACATCATCAGCCCACCGTTTTTAATCAACTCCCAAAGAGTTTTCTTTTCCATCGACACCTGCTCCGGCTGATTCTCGACGATCGTACTCTTGATTGTTTCCTCGCCCGCGCCTGCCGGGTTGTTGCTTGGTTGGGCCGAAAGTCCGGGCAAGGCAAATAGCAAGGCCGCAGCGCACGCGCCGATGAGTTGGGACGATTTAAACATTTCCATTGGAATCTATTTGCAAAACTAATTGAGGCGCTTCAGTGCAGATTTTGCCGCCGTGGCGGCCGGTGTGTCCGGGTAGCTTTTCACTAAACGCTGGAATTGCCGGCGCGCGCCTTCCCGATCATCCTGTCGCAATAGTGACTGCGCCATTTCGTAAGCCGCCTTGGATTGCCAGGCGGGAAATGCATAGAGCGATTCCACCTTGGAAAACTCAATGATCGCCTTGTCATAATTCTCCTGCTCGAGATAACATTCGCCGAGCAGAAACTGCGCGCGCGCGCCCACGTCATCCCGGGTTCCGGCAGCCACGGCCTTCTCCAAGGATTCGATAGCTCCCGGATATTTTTCCTGATTCTGCATTGCCCAACCCAGCCCTTGAAAAGCCGTGCGAATTAAAATGTGTTTCGGGTTTACCTTAATGAATTGCTCGTACGCTTTTTGGGACGCCTGCCATTGCTCAAGCCTGGCCTCGGTTTCCCCAATCCGAAGCAGCGCCTGTTGCTGGAATCGCGCCAGATCCTGCAATCGCGCCGGATTGGCCTTCGCCGGCACTTTGGCAGTCAACGCCAAATTGTAATTCTTGAGCGCGGCACGGTTCTCTTTGTCTCTGGCATCTCCCTTTTGCAAAATCGCCACCAGCCGACGCGCTTCGCCCGCTTGCCAGGCAGCGTCGATGGCCAAGCCGACCGGCGGGCCCTTTAGCATTTCCTCGAATGCCGTAGCGGAAGCTTTGTGATCTTTCTCAGAAAACTGAACGATGCCTAATTTAAACAGAGTCTTCTGGCGCAATACCGCGTTGGGTTTTTTGCCCAATAATGCCGTGAGCCGTTTTACCGAATCGGCCCCGCCGTTCTGGCCGCCCTTCTCGAATTCCAATTCCGCCAGTTCAAAGGCCACATCATTCGCCATTGGGTTGTTCGCGTAATGCTCCAAAAATTCCTTGTAGAACGGAATCGCCTCGGCGTCCTTACCGCCAAAGCGTTTACTTCGGCCGGATTGATATAATGCCCGATGGTGCAAAGGCGAACCCTCCGGCACCTTCTTGTAACTCTTGATGGCATTGCCCCACTTTCTCAGTTCCATTTGTGCCTGTCCAAGATTGAAGGCGGCTTCGTAAAACATTTTGTGCTCTGAATAATCGGCAACGAATTGGGTCAGGGTTTCCTCCGCATTACCAAATCGGCCCCGCTCAAATTCGGCGATGCCCTGATACAATTTGGCGAGCGGAATGAGCCGATGCTCCGGTGCTGATTTTTTTAAGCGGTCACTCAACTGGCCAAATCGTTTTGCAGCTCCGGCGGGGTTTTGGTTGTCCAAATCTGTCCACGCCAAAAAATAATCTGCATCGGCGCGAAGCGGATGCTTCGCTGGAATTTTATTGAGCGGACCCTGAGCTTTTTCAAACCGGCCGGCGTTAAAATGAATGATGCCCAGCTTCAAGCGCGCACTGGGCAGCGTCGGGCTTCTCGGGCACTTCTGTTCCAACAATTCATACGCCGCAATGGCCTTGTCAAAATCCGGCCGGTCGAGAATCGTGAACGCCATCCCCGCGTTGTGCAGCGCCACATCAGCATTCAATGCCGTTTCGTTTCCCTCGGCAAACTGCATATAAAACTTTGCCGCTTTGTCCCAATGCTCGAGACGATGATGGCTGTCGGCCACGAGAAAAATCAACTGACTCAGCGCCGTCTCCGTGTTGCCGAGGATCGGCTCCAAAGAGGCCAACGCGGCTTTCCATTGCTTCTGCGAATGCTGCAGCTTGCCCGCGTAAAACCGCGCCGTATCGGCCAGTCTGTTTTTCGGGTTGGTCTTGGCAAACGCTTTGAAGCGGTCGACCGCCTCAATCAAGTGATCATCTTTTCCTGTAAAATAACTTTGGAAATAACAGAGCGCCTCATTGAAAGCAGCGTCCGGCTGCTTGGCGTCATTTCTATATTTGATCGTGAAAGAATGAAAATCCTTGGCCGCGCCCATATAATCCTTGAGTTGATTCAGGCGAACCATGCCCAGACTAAACAAGGCGCTTGAAGCATCATTGCCTTCCAGCTTCGCGCCGAATGCGTAGGCATCAGCGGCGGCCTTGAAATCTCCCGTCCGTTCAAATGCCTCGCCCGTGAAAACCCGCACGCGTTGTTCCGCGCTTGTTTTTTGAATCAACACCTCAAATGCGGCCGCTTTTTTGAGAACTGATTTCCAGTCGCCCTTAAAATAGGTCGCCTCCAAAAGGCCAAGAAAGACATCCGCAGCAACTCGTTTCCGCGCCGCATCCTTGGTATTGCCCAGCCACTTCTTTACATTCTGTTCATCCCAAGACCGGCTAATGATTCCTGATTTGGCGAAACCCAGCGATTTCAGGCTGGCTTCAAATGCCTCCTCCGCATCTCCAAAATCTGCGGGCTCTTTCTTCATCAGCGCCTGTCCCAACAATAAATTCACCTCCACCGGATTGGGCTGACTTCGTCCGCGACTGTTCGCCGCCGCTTTCAATTCCCGCGCGGCTGCCGTGTAGTCTTTCAAATTGAAATGGCAAAGCCCCAGACCGTGATGCGCGTGGCCCGCCATCTCGTGCTTGGGAAACTTCTCAAAATATTCAAGGTATCCCTTGGCTGCCTTGTCCCAGAGCTGCAATTGCACGAGTCCCGCCGCGCCTTCATAAGCGGCCTCGGCTGCCTTGTTTTGAGCAGAAATTGTGGATGAAGGCAAAAGCACTAACAGCGCCAAAAAAACCCCACTGATCAAGTGAAGCGTTGCATGTGTATTCGTTGAGGGATGGGTCATTCCGATTTAATTTTCAATTAGAGATTCAATTTTTCCTTAGCCTTTCCGGCGGCGGTGGAGTTTGGAAATTGGGCAATCAGTTCTTTTAATTTATCCGCGGACGCCGCCGCATCACCTTTGCCTTCGAGCGCCAAAGCCTGCCCCAAAAGTGCATCGGCCCGCCAAGGCTCGAAGAGCTTGAAGGCTTCTACCTTCACGTACGCGGCGATGGCTTCGTCAAATTTATTCTGTAAATGATAAATTTTGCCACGGAGAAACTGCGCCTCCGCGCCGACTTCATCGCGTTCTTCACCTCGCGCCACACGCGCTGCACGCGCCAGAGAGATGAGCGCTGCCTCGTCTTCATTTTGTTGAACCTGTACTCTACCCAAACCGAGATGTGCCGCACGGGTGAGCGCATGTCGCGGATTTCTTTTGAGAAATGCTTGGAATGTTTCAGCTGCTTTTTCCCAATCCTTCAACCGACTGTGACAATGGCTAAGGCGAAATTGAGCCAGTGCCAAACGCCGCCGGTCATTATCCTCTTCAATGATTTTCTCCAATCGGGCAATGGCGTCCTTGTATTTAAGCGCCTCATATTCCAACTCTGCCAGTTCCAGCTTGGCGTCGGGCGCTTTGGCACTCTCAGGATGATCAGAAATCAGCGCCTCATATTTTTCCAGAGCATCCGCGGCACGACCGGCCTTCCGTTCGCACCAGGCGGATTGGTACAGGGCTTCAGTTATCCACTCGGAACTCTTTCCCACGGATTGAAAACTCTTGATAGCAGCATCCCATTGCTCCAGCCCGGCCTGCGCTCCTCCAAGATAATAATATGCGTCATCGGCCCGTTTATGTTTTGGGAATTCGCCGAGAAATTTCTCGTAGGTTTTTTGTGCGGCATCGAATTTCTTCGCACTGATTTGCAATTCACCTACTTTCATACGAGCCTCGGAAGCATTCGGATCCTTGGGGAATTCGCGGGCGAGTTGTTCCAGCCAAACGATTGCCTCATCCGTTTCTCCTGCCTCCGCCTCGGTAAAGCCCAAATAATAAATGGCAAGCGGCTGATTGGGGTCGCCCTTCTTCTGCGCCGTCGACTTCAGCATGGCACGCGCCTTGGCGTATTGCTTGCCCTCGAATTGAATCTTACCGGCCTTCAAAGCGGCTTGGGAATGATAGATGCTTTTGGGGAAATCCTCCGCAATCTGTTCGTAAACGACCAGCGCATTGTCCGTTTGCTTTTGTTCTTCGAGTGCGCGACCAGTATTCATCAGCGCCGTGTCCGCATTTTGGGCCTTGGGGAAACGCGATAAAAAAAGTTGATATGAATCCACGGCCTGTTCCCAGTCCTTCAGTTGATAATGACAACTACCGACAATAAAATTATATTGTCGAAACACACGACCTTCGGGTTTTTTGCCAGGTAAATTCTCAAATGCGGCAAGCGCAGCTTTCCATTGTTTGCCGAAGAAATAGCATTCGCCGACGTGCATTTGTGCCGCGCGCACCTGGACATCATCGGGGTACTCCTTGAGGAACTGTTCAAAGGTGCTCACGGCATCGTCATATTTCTCAAGGAAAAACTGGCTCTCCCCCTGCAGGAAAACCACTGATGACGCTTTGGGATGCTTCCGAAAGTCCTCAAGATAATCCGCGCACAGCGCAAGCCCGACGGCATAGCGTCCGGTGTAAAACCGAGCTTGAACACTGAGACGTAAAATCAATTCCCGTTGGCCGTGTTTCGGGTGCTCCTTCAATAATCGCTCAAACACCGAAGCGGATTCAGTATACTGTTGGTCGCCAAACAGGTTTTCGGCCAAATCGAAAAGCAACTTATCTATCATGGCGTCGTCCCGAAATTGTTTCACGGCCGGCATCAAAATAGCCGCGGCACCAGCGTAATTTTTTTGCCGTTTGAACACGCGACTGTGCCAAAGGGCAACCCCAGCATTAGCGCCGCGTTCCTTCGCCAAGGCTGTGAAAACAATGTCCGCCTCTTTGAATTGGCGATCCTCCAAGTGCGCCTGCCCAAGGCTCAACCCGGAGGCTCCCCAAAGCCGGTGTTGTTTGTACAGGTTGCGAAACTGACCGAATAATACTGCAGCTTCCTTATAATTCTTGATTTGAAAATTCAAAAAACCCTCACGATAAAGCGCTTCGCCAGCGTACTCGCCCGGCAATTTACGTGCCGCCGCATATTCCGGGATCGCCTCCTTTGATTGACCCAACTCCCGCAGCGATTCGGCGAGAAAGAAACGGGTCTGCTGCGCAAAAGGCGCAGCGCCAACCCGCAGCTTGAGCGCGCCTAATTCCTTCGCAGCCAACTTGAAATCACGCAGCATGTAACTCGCATAACCGCTCTGGAACAACACTCGGTCATCCACCCGTTGCTTCGCTCCCAAGGCGGCCACCAATTCGCGCACTGCCTTCCATTTCTTTTGCTGAAAACGCGCTTCCAACAAGCCCGACTGGAACCCTGCCTGCCGTTCAGCGGCATTCAACTTTAGCCCTGCCAAAAATGCCGCCTCCGCATTGGCCGGCTTCCGCAACATCAATAAACTCTGACCCCAATAATAATATGCACCGGGCAAATCCGGCGCGGTTTTGCCTGCCGCCAATTCGCCCATCAGCCCCTCCGCCGCCGCCCATTGTTTCAGCTGGATGAAGGCGAGCCCCAATCCCCATTTGGAATCGGGAACGCGCGGATGTTTTGGCGCGATCTTGAGGAATTTCTTGTGCTCCCGCACTGCCAGCGGGAAGTTTCCCTTGTCATAAAAATCCCTGGCCTTCAGAAAAATCCCCAGATTCGGGTCGCCCACATTTTGTGCAGAGGCTGACCCCGGCGCGGCCAGGGCGAAAAAAAGTAGAGAAAAAGGCAGCGCAAGCGCGTGCCAGCTCAACCCGCAAGTAGAGGGTCGGGGGGTAGCAATGGTCTGCATATTACAATGTCGTTCCAGTTTGTTTTTTCGGCAACCAATTTTTGTCAAAAATTTCCCGTACCCACATGTACGCACCAACGCGGGTAATCCATAAAATTCGACGCAACGGACGATGAATCCCTTCAAGCCCTTTCACAGGAACCAACATGAAGGCACCTCATTAAACTGGTTTCTGGCCCAGAACGCATCCGAAAAATGTTGGGAGGTTATTCACACCCCAGAATGTTCGACGGCGGGCGCTGGCAATTCACGAACCGTCGCCGCCGCGCCATAGCCAAACCCGCTGCCGCCCAGCGTGCCCAAGTCCACCTCGCCCCCGCGCCGTTGATACAGCCCCGGATGCACGTCCGCCTCGGCTGCGGAAGCCGCTGGGTAGAACTGCATCGCGTTGGTTTCCACGCCCATAATCGTGCCCACGTGGGCCGCCAAGCGCACATGCGGAATTTGTGCGAGCATTGGGTTCGTCAAATCCTGCACCATCAGTCCCATTCCGTGCGCTTTAGCCCAACAGGCGCTGAGTAGCGCGCCGGTTTGGGTTTTGCAGGTTTTGAGCGCCACACCCGTCCAACCCAGCTCGCGCCCGAGGCGCACGTGCTGCCAGTCGTGCGCGCTCTCGTCGAGAAACAGCGGCTTGCGCTCGCTGCAACTGTGCGTGTCGATGGCGTGCTGTTTGAGGTCATACGGAAAGGGCTGCTCCACATACAAGAGCATCTCGAAAAAATTCGGATACTCATCGTGCAGGTCATCCAAAATCGTGTTCACATAATCCGGCTCGGTGACGGTGCAGTTGAAATCAGCCGTCAACCATTCCACGCCGCCGGCTACCGCGATGCCTCCCACTTTCACAAGGCGCGCGTAATCCCACGCCGCGTCTGTGCCGCGCAGTTTTATTTTCAAGCACTTGAGGCCATCGGTCTTTATCCAATCGGCGAGCAGCACCGGATGCTCATCCTCCGGCTCGCTGCCGGTCAGTTCGCTTTCGTCCAGTGGATCTACTCCTCCGACGAGATGCCACGCGGGCATTTGTGCTGGCGGCTCGGCAACAAAAAAATCTTCCGGATATTTTCCCGCAAAGGAAACTCCCGCCGACGCCGGTTCCAGAAAATCTTCCAACGACCGGTTCATCCATTCGCCGTTGTACGTCTCGTAAACATCCCGCTCGTGCAAATTTCCAAACGCATCATGCAGCGCAATATCAAAAAGTGAATTGCACACCAACGCCGCCAGCCACGGCATTGGTTCGGCTGCCCCTTCGTTGTGCAACTCGAGCAGCCCCGGCAAAACGTCATCAATAAAATCCTGACCGACTTCCATCGGATGCCCGCTCACGTCAAAGCACGCCCACGCTTCGGCGAGTTTCTCGCAAAAGCCTTTCATCGCCGCGTGCCGTTCTTCGTAGCCCAAAGTGCTAGGCCAAACCCACGTGACGCTAAGCGGCGTCTCGCCCCACCCTTCGGCGGTGGCTCCGGCTGCATCACGAACCGTCATCCGCACGCGGGCGCACGTGACATAGGTGACCGTCTCCCCGCCAAACTTCAGCGGCAT
>JAPKEI010000415.1 GCA_028872685.1 Verrucomicrobiota bacterium
TCACGGGCGCTGCGTTTGCGCGCATGGCGCATCCGCTGGACGGGCGACTGACGCGGCTAGGAATGGTGGCGCTGGGATTCGTGGCGGCGTCGCAGGTTTTTTTTCAATTACTGGTGTGGAGTGAAACTTGGCGGGTACAATCCTCAGTGCTGGGCTGGCGGCTGTGGTGGGTCACGGTGGTGACGGCGGTGGGCTTGGGCTGGCTGCAGGTGCTGTGGCGGTCGGGAGCCCGTTGGGAATGGAATTCCGGTCGAACCACGCTGGGCTTTACCGCCGGGCTGGGCGCGTTGCTGGTGAGCCTGGCTTTTCGTGCCAACCCTTCCTCGCCGTTGCCCGCGTGGTGGCATTGGGCGGCGGGCGTGCTGGCGCTGGGCGCGGTGGGCGGATCGCTGGTTATCATCGGCCGGTGGTTAAAAAAACGCCCCAAGAACGTTCGTCCGCTGCCGCCTTGGATGCGGCCGGCGTTGATTACGGGCGGGATATTGGCTTTGAGTATGGGCAGTTTCTATATCGGGCGCGTGACCATGCCGCCGCCGAGCCCGTTTGACATCATGCCCTCCGCGTTGGCCGCGATGGCACCGGAGCAGTTGGATCAGCAGATCGAAGAGGATCACCGCATCTTGCGTAGTCTTGCCAAGGGGATGGATGGGTTGCGTGATAAATCCGACGAACTGCACGATGACATCGCTCGTGACATGAAGCGGGAAGGACGCACGATGTACACCCCTACGGAGAATCTAAAAATCCGTCGCATCTTCATCGAATATCTCGCTCATCGCGAGAGCCTCATCCGGATGGCGGTACTGTACTCCGGCTATGCCGCAGTGCAGGAACAGGGGTTACGCCATCGCGCCTATATGATTGGCTACGCGGCGGCGGCAGTAGCGTTGGAGGCAGGCCGCGGGTTTGTGGACCTTTATTTGGAAGATGAAACCGCGCGTGACAAGCTCAATGAAGGCGAGCCCGGCTGGTTGGAGGCAGGGATGTTTAACAAGGTTTATCATAGCGTCACCTCACGAATACATCTGCGATTATTCGAAGAACACGGTCGGTTGTTCGAAGAACATCAAGCGCGTTGGAGGAAGGAAGGATTGTTTGGGAAGGAAGATTTCGTTTGGCTGGCGAAGCGCATCAATCGCGGGCAGCTGGCGGTGGATTCCATTCACCTCGATTCCACAAGCGCGTTGCTTTCGCGCATTGGGCGGAGGTTGCAGAGTGATGCTTACCGGCCGATGTACGAGGCACAGGAACTGGTGGCCACCCTTGTGGGCGATACGCGCATCGTGCGCCGCGCGGCATTTATATCGGAGGAATTGGTGCGCGAAACGCTTGCGCAACACGAGCTGCAACCGGGCGATATCATTCTCGAGCGCCGCAACTGGTATCTTTCAAACGCCTTTCTCCCCGGATTTTGGCCGCATACCGCGCTGTACATCGGTACGCCGGAGCAGTTGGCCGAACTAGGCCTCGATGCGGATGCGCTGGGCAAGCCGTGGGCCGCGTACACCGCCCTGGATCATGGGAGGCCGCGCGTGATCTTGGAGGCCGTGAGCGAAGGCGTAGTGTTCGCCAGCGCCGAACATTCCTTGACTGCTGATTACGTGGCGGTGCTTCGGCCGATCTTGAGTGACGACGAAAAAAAAGAGGCTATTATTCGCGCATTCAAGCACCATGGTAAGCCCTACGATTTTAATTTTGATTTTAATACTGCTGACAAACTGGTGTGCAGCGAGCTGGTGTATCACGCCTACGAAGGGCTGCTCAACTTTGAATTGGAAACTGTGGTTGGGAAACGGGTGGTTACGCCTTTAGGAATCATGAACAAGTTCGTGAACGAGCGCGGCACGGAGAACCAGCAGTTGGGATTCGTACTATTCCTAGACACCCTTCCCGGAGCTCGCAAGGCGCGGATTGCTGACGAAACTGCCTGTTGTAAATCTGCCACGCGGCCGAAGGTGTTTAATGAGTGAGTGTATTGCCGGCAAGATGCCGCTACACATTGAACTTAAACAAAATGACGTCGCCGTCCTGAACGACGTATTCTTTGCCTTCCTGCCGATACAATCCCTTTTCCTTAGCGGCCAGAA
>JAPKEI010000416.1 GCA_028872685.1 Verrucomicrobiota bacterium
CCAGTTTGTCGAGTACCTCGTTGCGGAACGCCTGGGTTTGCTTGAGTGCCCAAACAGAGCGCAGCGTCTTGGCGTCGTCGTGCTTGATCAGGTTGTCGATACCGGCGAAATGCGCCTTCAGTAACGGCTCGGCCTGCACGCAAACCAAACCAAGAGATGCCAAGATGGTTGTCAGGGATACGTACAAAACTCGCTTCATGGGGGACACTCCTTGCCAGAAAACGCCCGGGTAATCAACCGCAAATCATGCTTAAGCCCCGCCTGGCTGGCCCCAGTGCTTGCGGTACTCGCGCGATAGCATTGCGTTGGCCTCACCGTCGCCTACGATTTGCTCGTGCTTGGGATCAAACTCCAGCACGCGGCCAATGCGCGTGGCTATGTTGCCAAGGTGGCACAGTGACGACGAGAGATGGCCAATCTCAATGTCGGCGTTTGGCGTGCCGCCTTCACGGATACAGCGGAAAAAATCGTCGTGATGCGCCCGCAGATCCGGGGAGCCACTCATCTGCTCGCGCAACTTGTTACGGGTTCCGATCAGTTTCCAGCCGCCGTGCTTGCCTAGTAGCATGAACCCGTTCGTCCCATAAAAGGCGTTGCCGTTCTCGTAACCCTGCTCAAAGTAAGGTGACCATATGCGCTGCTCGAAAATGAGTTGTCGCGGCCGGCCATCCTCGGCGCTCGTCGCGTACTCAAATAGAACATTTTGTGTGTCGGGAAACTGTTGGTCGTCATCGAAGAAATATTTTCCGCCCAATGCGGCTATACGGCTCGGGTGTGTCGTGACACCGAGGCCCCAGCGGGCGATGTCGAGGTCGTGCACGCCATCGTTGCCCATGTCGCCGGTGCCAAACGCGCGCCACCAACGCCAGATACCATGCAGCATGTTTCGCTGGTACGGCATCTTCGAAGCCGGGCCAAGCCACGTCTCAAAGTCAAGATGAGCCGGCGGTGCGCTGGGCTTGGCCTTACCAATTGACGAGCGCTTCTGGCTGTTCCATGCCTTGGACACCAGCACACGGCCGATCGCTCCATTGTGCAACAGCTCCATCGCCTTCATCACATGCTTGGTGCTGCGCGACTGGGTGCCCACCTGCATGACACGCTTGTTACGCCTCGCCGCCTCGATCATCAGCCGCCCCTCGCGGACGTTGTGCGAGCACGGCTTCTCCACGTAGGCATGTTTGCCGGCCTCTGCGGCGAGGATGGCGGCAGGTGCGTGCCAGTGATCTGGCGTGGCTATGAAAACGGCGTCCACACTTTTAACCTCCAGTATTTCCCGGAGGTCGCCCACCTGCTTCGGTTTGATGCCGGTACCGGACTCGACCAACTTCGCGGCGTTGGCCTGGTGGTTGGCATCGGGATCGCAGACAAACGCGATCTCGACGTCCTTGCGCTTATTGAGATTCCCGATGTGATTGCGCCCCATGCCGCCCGGGCCGATGATACCCAGAGACACCTTTTCATTGGGGCTGGCGGCCCGCAGACCGCTGGTCAGGTGAACAGTGGCCAGGGCGCTAATTGAGGCGCTCGAGGATTTGATAAACTGCCGTCGGGGTGTTCGTGAAATGGAGGAAGTGTTCATGTCAAACAGTGTGAATGAATTAAGTCTACTTCCCTACGCCGGGTCGTGCAATACCAAGTCAGGCGCTTGGAAACGTACACGCGGTGAAAAGAGTCAAATTGTTAATGTATTTTAATTAGTTGTTTCAGCCGCTTGGCCATTTTGTGGGTGTTGCTGGGTGGCCCTGCCTTGGCTCCTGGGCGACGGAGGATCGTCTGCATCTGCACGACCTACCCGCCACGGTGCTGCACCTGCATGGCATTCACAATTTTGACCTTATTTACCGCTACAAGGGGCGGCCCGCGACCTCCACAATCAACAAGGGTGCGGCGTACACAAAAATCACATCGGGCTGACCTTTACCGCTTGCCAAGCGCTGGAGCCGGCTTCACCTTCTCCGGCGAGTGGTGATTTCCCAGTCTGGGTTATCGCCGAGAAAAGGTTATTATGGGAAATAAAATATTCGTAGGCGGCCTGAATTGGGACGCCACAGATGACGATCTCCGGGAGACTTTCGGAGAAT
>JAPKEI010000417.1 GCA_028872685.1 Verrucomicrobiota bacterium
CCTTTGCTAAAGCCTCTGGAACAATTCCAGCAGGCGGTCGCGGCTGAATCCGGGCGGATTATTCTCCAGTAGCCAGCGGACATCCTCTTTGGCTTTTTCGTTTTGGTTTAGACGCATGCGCATCAGTGCGCGGTTGAGGTGTTCCTGTGGTGAGTCAGGCTTAAGCAGCAGCAACGTGTTCAAGTAGCGCAGCACCACTTCGGGTGGTTCGTTTTCATTACTGATGCCGATAAGGTTGCGGAGCATTCGAACGATGATTGCGCGGTTGTCGACGGGCTCAAGATGAGCGTTCTGTAATTGAATGCCGGCAAAGTTACGGACGATTTCCCCGGCGTCCTTACGTGTTATCAGCTTACCTCCTTCAAAAACATCAATGAGTTGCGGCTCTTTTTTGCCGCGCAATTGCGCTACCACAAAATGGCCCGGCAAGCCGATGCCGGCCATCTTGAGATCGAGACGTCGTGCAAGTTCCATGTACAATACGGAGAGTGTGATGGGGATACCTTCTCGGTCGTCGATAACCTCGTTAAGGTAACTGTTCGCGCGGTTGTAATAATCGCCTCGACTACCGTGATAGCCGTTTTCTTCAAACATGTATTTACCCAGCGCCGCGAGTTGCTGGGTGGAGTTCGCGTCCGTGGGTAGGATGGCGCGAATCTCGGTGACCATTTCGCCAATCACCTTTTCGTAGTGCGCAGGGTTTATTTCTGCGTTGTCCAGTTTGCCGACGAGTAGCGCGGCTCGCAGTAGGTTTACCTTCGCGTCGTCTTTCTTGAACTCTGCCAGTAGCGCGTCCTGCACCGCGCGCTCATGAACAGCGTCAGCGAGCCGCCGCAGTTGCTTCGCTTGCGTTTCGAGTTGGTTGGCACGTTCTCGCAGTAGGTCATTGTTCAGTTGGGCATTTGGTTTGAGGTTGTTGATGGTTTTTGAGTTAAACTCATCGGTCGGTTTTAGTGCGGCAATTTCCTTTTCCAGTTTCGCCAATAGGGCAGGGGGGGGCGCGAGGCTCGGCAGATCTTTGCCGACTCGGAAGTTCCGGAACTCCGCCTCTGTGTCTCGGAATTTGGCGAGTCCGATGCGCCCATTCGGAAGTCCACTGTCCTTAATTTCGAAGACCGAAGAGTCGTTCACAAAGCATTTAATGAGCCCCTTTTCATGGCGTATTTTTATCGTGTTCCAATCGCCGGGGCGATACGCATCGAAATCAATATCTTTCAAAATTTTCCATGTGAATACGTCCGGTCCATCGAAACGTGTCAGTCGCAGCTTACCGCCGGTGGGGTAAAATCCGTAGCATTTCTCTTCGCCATCTGAGCCAAAAGTCAATCCTGCCGCGCCGCGTTCATCATTGAGTTTGAGCGTCACCTCCAATTCGTAAGGCAGCTCTGGCTTTTTTATTTTTGACAGGCACAAAGATCGACCGCCAAAGCCTGTGCCCACTCCGCTCACACGAATACGTCCGGCTCGTTGCGTCCAGCGCGCACCCATCAACACCTCCCAATCACGCGGGCTAAGCGCGCCTATAGTCAGCCAACGCTTCATCGGCACGGGGTTGGGTTTGGCCAGTAACGGCTTCAGCGCGTTCACCGGCATTGCGAAACCGAGGTTGGCGGTCACGAGGCTCTTCAATGTTATAATGCCATGCACGCGCCCTTCGCGATCAAGTACCGGCCCGCCGCTGTTGCCGGGCTCCACTGGGATGGCAAGCTGTAACATTTCGCCCAACTCCGTCTCTCGTCGGGCCGAAAGGACGCCCTGCACCACGCTGCCCGTCAATCCCATCGGATTGCCAATTGCCACCACCGGCGCGCCTTGGATGAGCTTGCTTGAGTTGCCCAGCGGCAGTGCTTTTAAATCATCGCCGCCCTTAACGCGCAGCACCGCGAGATCCAGCTTACGGTCCCATGCGTGTACCGCCACAACCTCCAGCTTTTTGCCATCCGCCAATCGTACTTGGACTCGCCGCCCTTCGCCTACAACATGCAGACACGTCGCGATGAGGTTTTTCCCCACAACAAATCCTGTGCCCGAGCCTTCCTTGGATTCTCCCCGCCCCGCATGAATGACGGTGACCACTGACGG
>JAPKEI010000081.1 GCA_028872685.1 Verrucomicrobiota bacterium
TGTCGATATTGGGTGTGGCGTAATGATCCTTCTCGTCCGGGTTGGCCTTGGGATAGTTGTACTTGGCGATCAGATCGCGATAAGCACTCACGCATTCCCAACCCATATCATCAGCCATAATGACAATGACGTTGGGTTTATCGGCAAAGAGCGGCAGGGCCAGGAGGACCGCAATGAGGAACAGGATTCGTTTCATTTCTTTTTATTGGGGTAATTGAGTTTGGTAAAAGCCGCTCGCAATGCTGCATGTTTTCCGACGAGGGGGCCAGCCACATTCTTTAAGGGCTTCTTCTCCATAGCATCCTTTTGCACGTCATAAAGCTGACCATTATTATAGAGCTTATAACGTTGAGTGCGTACCCACGCCTTGCCGCCTTTGCTCTCGGAAAAGGCAAAGGACCTCACTTTCCATTTGCTGCCTGAGAGCCCAAACAATGCGGGTGCAAAACTAATCCCATCGATCTTGTGACCTACTTTCGCTACGCCAAGCTCCGCTAGGGTTGGCAACCAGTCGCTGAAGTCCACAAGGGCATCATCAGAACTATCGGCCTTGATATAACCGGGCCAGTTGGCAATCAAGGGCACATTGGTGCCGATATCCAGCAGCGTCCCCTTGCCGCCTGGAACCCGCAGGCCATTACGTATGGAGTAGACGTTCTCATACTCGTACTTGCGGCCCTCGATATGACGCAGCTTGGAACGTTTGGCTGTTCCGTTGTCGCCAGTGAACAGGATGATCGTGTTTTTGCGAAGACCAAGTTGATCGATCCGACCTACGAGTTTACCCACCATCTCATCCATGCTCTCAACCATCTCGCCATAATTCATCCAGCGATCTTTCCCTGGCACGTAGGGCACCTGCTTGGGGATGTCATCGGTCACATCATGGGCCAAAGCCATGGAGTAATGGGCAAAGAAAGGTTTCTTGTCCTCGGCACTTTTCTTCATGAATTCACCCAGGAAATCCACATACAGTTCCGGGCCGTACTTGCCCTTGGTGTCCGTACGCAAACGGCCATCTTGATAGATCATCGGCTCATGGAAGCGCGCGCCCTCGTGCCAGCCGAATACACTCCATTCATCAAAACCCATGCGCGCAGGCTGTTCCGTATCTTTTTTCATCAGGCACAACTGCCATTTGCCGGCAATAGCCGTGGTGTAACCAGCCTTTTTAAGTACACGGGCAATGGTATTACCTTCCTCTGCTTTCGGGAAGCTGCCCCAGCCTGATTTCAGGCGGAAAGGGTATTTACCCGTCATCAGGCAGATGCGGGTGGGATGGCAAACGGGCATGCTAAAACAATAATCGAAACGCATACCGCCTTTGGCCAATGCGTCGATATGGGGTGTCTTCCAACGTTCTCCACCATAGGCGCCAATCGGCTCGCAGCCGACATCATCAGCCATGATCAACACAATGTTTGGTTGCAATACAATCTCCGGCGGCACCTTAGCGGCGATCAACGTCACGCTAGTAAGAATTAGCAACAGGAAGGTTTTCATTGTAATTTCTCCGGGATGCCTTGGATGATTTTATCCTTGGGAAACATCATCTTCACTTCTGCCAAAACCGCTGCGCGGCCATCGGCCAACGACGTGTAGCTGACCGTCTCGCCATTGAGGTACAGCGCCCACTTGTTGCATATAAAACAAATCGCCACCTGCGCCTCATGGTCACCAAGCCGGAAGCGCAACAATATGCCTGGGTCAAAGTGTGATTTTTCAGCATGTCGAGTGGTGGAATCCGCGTCGCTTATCAATAAGCTGCGCAAACGGCCTGCGGTTTTGCCTCTGAGTGTGCGCCCGTCACGGCTGACGGTGTAATAGAGGAAACGTTTATCGTTGGGCTCAGCATTGAGCCTGTGGGTGGTAATTTGCGGCGACTCAGAGAGCAGTTTGTTAAAAAGCTTCATGGGCGGACGTGTTCGACCCGATGCTTTTTGCTTTGCGATTTGATTTTCAAAGGACTCAACCAATTCCGATTCATCGAGCCATAGATTGTTTGCTTCGCCAATATCCTCAGCCAAATTGTAGAGCTGACCGCGCGGACCTTTCGGCACTGGCTGTACACGGCGCGGATTAGAAAAGCCACCGGATCCGAGTGAAGGGATATATTTTAACTGGCCCTGGCGGACAGCCATATGTGTTGGCTTAGTACCGGTGATGAGCTGTTGCCGTGCGGTTTCCCGTTGGCCCAACAGTACCGGCAGGAAATCCTCGCTATCCTCACCCTCGTTATCGGCCAATCCGCGTCCGGTGAGCGCAGCAAAGGTCGCCATCATATCCGTCTGGCAAATCAGTGCGTCACTTATCGTGTTGGCCTTCACCTTCCCTGGCCAGCGAACAATGAAGGGCATGCGATGGCCTGCCTCCCACGCGTCAGCTTTCATGCCACGTAAAGGCGTGGTGGCACTGTGGCCGAAGCGTTCGGTGTCGGTGTTGTACCAAACCGGCCCGTTGTCACTGGTGAAAATGACAAGGGTGTTTTTGGAGAGTTGGGTGCGATCAAGGGCGGACAAGACTTGACCCACGGTGTCGTCCACCATTGCCACAAAGTCACTGTACATGTTGTTCGTTTTGCCTCGGAATTTTTTCGTGGGCAACCACGGCGTATGTGGTGCGGGTAAAGCCACATACAGAAAGAACGGCTGCTCATTACCCTTTCGTTCCTCGATATATTTCACCGACTCCATCGTGAATCGCGGCAACACCTCCTCATGTTTAAAGTTTGATGCAATCGGGCCGCCACGCCAAAACTCTCCTTGGATACGACTCCAACCCTCCGTATTACGGGGACCAACTGTACCTGTGGGCGCGATCACCGCCTTACGGCCGCTGATATAATAGTACGGCACAATATCCAGCGAATGCGGCATGCCGAAGTAAAAATCAAACCCACGATCTATTGGGCCGCCATCCAGCTGCTTGGAGTAATCGTAATTCGGACCGCCATCAAAACCCAGGTGCCATTTACCCACCATTGCCGTAGCATACCCCTTCTCCCGTAATGCAGAGGGAATTGTTGTTCGCCCTTTCTCGATCAACGCGCGGCTGCGCCAATCCAGCTTTATCCGGTGTGGATAACGTCCTGTGAGCAGTCCGTAACGAGTAGGCACACAAAATGACGCCGGCGCATGAGCGTCAGTAAACCGCATTCCCTCACGTGCCAACCGGTCGATATTATGTGTGGGGTTCTTTGACTTTGGATTATAGCAGCGCGCATCGCCATACCCCATGTCATCAGCCAGAATAATCACAATGTTCGGCGGCCTGTCCTTCGCAAAAGCCACGAAGGCAACGAGCAAAAATCCAATGGCAAAAAAACGGTGCATGCGCAATTGAACCATCACGACGCGGGAGGAGCAAGGTGGAACCCAACAGTCCAATTAATTGTGCACCAACAATGTTTTTGCAGCATCGGCAATATTAGCACGTTCATTTTCACTCACATCGTTCAGCAGCGGCAGAATCGGCCCCGTGTCGGCGATGCCGGCCTCGGCTACGGCAGTGTGAAGGACGCGGATGGGGTTGATGGCATTGCGGAGATTTTCGAGGGGCTCGAAGGTTTGGCGAATGGTTTCGGCGGTTTCGTAATCGTCCGCTTTCAGTGCGGCCAACATTTTCATTGAGAGGCTCGGGGCGACGCATACGCAGCCGCTGGTGAATCCTTGCACACCGAAATCGCGGAGATGCACGATGGCTGGTTGCTCGCCGATGCCACTGACGATGCGTTGCGGATCAACGCAATCCACGAGCTGACGAAGATAATCATCCTGCGCAGGATCATCACGAACGATGGCGTATTTAATCCAGTTCACCACGCCGTCGTCCATCAGCGCGCGCGCGTGGCTCGGCTCGAGGTAACCTTCGAATTTGATGTAAAGCACGATGGGTTGCCCGTAGGCCTCTGCGAATTTGCGAATGCCCGTAGCGACACCTTCGGGTGTGGCGATGTCGCGTGCAGGCAACACCATCACCGTGGGAAAATCAAAATCGCGCAGGACAGCAGCTTGATCCATCGACATACCGAAGGCGGGGCCGATGGAGGGAATGACCGTCGTTTCCGCGCCGGCGTTGTCCCGCAGCATCGCCAGTGTGTCGGCGTACTCGGCGAGGGCGATGTGATAAAAAACCGCGTTACCGCCGTAGAGCAAGGTGCGAATGCCCCCATCCTCAAGATGACGAATAATCTTTGCGTTTTCCTTGTCGCAAATCTTCAACTCCGTATCACGCGCCAACGGCGGCACGGCGATGACCGAGCTGGCCAGCATCCCGGGGGTGATGGCGTTTGTGTTCATCAAAAAATCGGCGGCTCGGGTGTGGCCGGGCCGTGTTGTAAAAAATCAAAATCGCAACCTTCGTGTGCTTGCGTGACGTGATTGATATAAAGCTGGCCGTAGCCGCGGGCGTATTTGGGCTCGGGCTTTTCCCATGCGGCGCGTCGGATTTCGAGTTCGGCGTCATCCACGTGCAGATGAATTTTTCGATTGGGGACATCGAGTTCGATTTCGTCGCCGGTTTGCACGAACGCCAGCGGGCCGCCAACGTGGCTTTCGGGTGTGAGATGCAGCACGCACATGCCGTAGCTGGTGCCGCTCATACGGGCATCGGAAAGGCGCACCATGTCGCGCACGCCTTCCTTCAGTAACTTATCGGGGATGGGCAGCATGCCCCACTCGGGAAAGCCCGGAGCGCCCTCGGGACCGGCGCTGCGCAGCACGAGCACGGTGTCTTTGGTAACGTCGAGTTCGGGATCATTGAGGCGCGCCTTGAGGTCGGGATAATCATCGAACACCAGCGCGGAGCCACGATGGGTAAAGAGCGATTCGGCGGCGGCGGCGGGCTTCACCACGCATCCGTGTGGGGCAAGATTACCGCGCAACACAAAGGTGCTGCCCTCGGCGGCGACGGGATTGTCCAGCGTGCGGATGACGTCGTCATCAATCAACTCCGCATCGGCGATGTTTTCGGCGAGCGTGTCGCCGTTGACAGTCACACAATCGCCGTGGAGTTGATCGCCGAGCTGCGCCATCAACGCGCGCAGTCCACCAGCGTTATAAAAATCCTCCATTAAATACTTGTCGCCGTTGGGGCGGATGTTGGCGAGCACGGGTGTGGTGCGCGAGAGGCGGTCGAAATCTTCCAGCGAAATATCAATGCCCGCGCGGCGCGCCAACGCGATGATGTGCACGATGGCGTTGGTGGAGCCGCCAATGGCCATGTCCACCGTGATGGCGTTCTCGAAGGACTCGCGCGTAAGCAGGTCCGACGGTTTCAAATCTTCCCAAGCCATCTCCACAGCGCGTCGACCACAGGCGGTGGACATCCGGTGATGCTCGCTGACCACCGCCGGAATGCTTGAGGCACCCGGCAGTGTGAAGCCCAGTCCCTCGGCAATCGCGCCCATCGTGGACGCAGTGCCCATCGTCATACAATGACCCGGTGACCGGCCGATGGCGTTTTCGAATTTCGCCCATTCTTCATCACAAAGATTGCCCGCGCATCGTTCCGCCCAAAAATCCCAAACCGAGCTGCCGCTGCCGAGCGTCTCCTTGCCCCAACGCGCCGTCAGCATCGGCCCCGCCGGCAGAAACAGCGTGGGGATATCCGCCGAGATAGCGCCCATCAGCAGCGCCGGCGTCGTCTTGTCGCAACCGCCCATCAGCACCGCCGCGTCGATGGGATGACACCGCAGCACCTCCTCTGCTTCCATCGAGAGCAGGTTGCGGTAAAGCATCGTCGTCGGTTTCATCAACATTTCGCCCAGCGACATCACCGGCACTTCCACGGGAAATCCACCCGCCTGCCACACGCCCTGCTTCACTTTCTCCGCCCGCTCGCGCAGGTGCGAGTGGCACGTGTTCAAGTCGCTCCAAGTATTGAGGATGCCGATGACCGGTTTCCCACGAAAATCGTTGTCCGCCCAGCCCATCGCCTTCACCCGCGCCCGATGCCCAAGTGCCCGCACATCATCCGGCGCAAACCACCGCGCACTACGGAGATCATCGGGAGTTTTAAGAGTAACAGATTTCTTTTGCATAAAAATGGATGCGGATTTGTAGCGGTAAAGTCCGGCGAGGGCGAGATGAAACCAATTCACCACAAAGACACAGAGATCACCGAGATAAAAGGCAGGTGGGTTGCATTGGCCGCGAACTACCCGGCAAATTGCCAGCAGGGATGTTTGCACGGCAGTCATGGGGTTGCTAGGGTTGGGCGATATGAGCAGCATAGTTTGGCTTATTATAATTGCAGCACCATTCTATGTTGGTATCTGGTTTATACTTACCAGACACAAAACCCGTGATGAACTGGATACTCCTTTATGCCCAAAATGCATGAACGAGATACCAAGAGGCTCAACTTATTGCCCAAGATGTAACACCATTCCATTCCCAGACATTAGCTAAACTACTAAAACTCACTATGAAAGACCTAGACCCTAAATCACTAATAATTGGATTCCTTACTGCTGTCCTTGTGACAGTTGCAATGGGTAACGCCCTAGCTGATAAGCCAGTAGGTAAATATCAGATAGCGTATCATGGGAAGGAAGGGAAAATGTATATAGTTGATACAACCAATGGAACGCTTCGTCGGGGCGCGCGATGACGGAACTAGCCATTAATAAGCTAAAGAAAGTCAAAGCATGAAACATACCGAGCCGCAGTTTTGGTATTATGCGTTAGCCTACTTCCTGTTGGGAGGGGGTAGCCTAGCGATCGTCCTGAATTTTTTCCTTGGGGAAAAACCAGACTTGGCGGGCCTGATCATGATCTGGTTTGGAATTATTGTGCTGCTCCGTATAAAGCAATCGAAGTCGAAAGAACTACCGACTGACAACACAGAACTCGAAAATGAAGGAGCGGGAAACTCCTCTTGATGACTAAAAAATCCGATCTTCTCTTCACCTCTGATAATGAAAATTTGCGCCGAAATGATTGCAATAATGTTCCGTTCCACAAAAGAGTCGTTTGCCCCTTTTTCGCTGGTTTCACGCCTTTCCCTATACTCCAGCGATATAATGAACGGTTTTTTTGTTCGCTAAAACCCATTATTTCCCCTAAACGAACCGCGTTCCATGGCGTTTATTCACGACGATTTTCTTTTGAACAATGAGCCGGCGCGGCGGTTGTACCACGAGTACGCGGCAGGCGAGCCGATTTTAGACTACCACAATCACCTCCCTCCGGCGGAGATTGCGGGGAATCGGCAGTTCGCCAATCTCGGCGAGATCTGGCTCGAAGGTGACCACTACAAATGGCGGGCCATGCGCGCCAATGGCGAGGCGGAGCCGGTCATTACCGGCGGTGCGGACGCCAAAGATAAATTTCTCGCATGGGCGCGCACGGTGCCGCATACGCTTGGCAACCCGCTCTATCATTGGACGCACCTGGAACTGAGTCGCCATTTCGGCATCGACACTTTGTTAAACGAGGAGACGGCAGAGGAAATCTGGGAGACTGCCAACGCAAAACTCGCCCAGCCGGAATTGTCCGTGCACGGGATTTTGAAGCAGTTTGATGTGCGCGCGCTATGCACCACGGACGACCCCACCGAAAGCCTCGACCAACACAAAGCCATCGCCGCGCTTGGAATCAACACCAAGGTTTACCCGACATTTCGCCCAGACAAGGCATGGAGCGTTGACCAGCCGGAACTCTTTAACGCGTGGGCCGACAAGCTCGCCGGTGCTGCCGATGGCGATACGAGTACGCTGGCCGGATTCCTTGCCGCGCTGGAAAAACGCGTGGAAGATTTCCACGCCATCGGCTCGCGACTTAGCGACCATTCTTTCCCCTACGCCTACGCCAATTTCCCCGGCGACGCCAAGGCCGCTGCCATATTCGATAAGACTCGTGCCGGCACCGCCGCCACGCCGGAGGAACAGGAACAATTCGGCGCGCACGTGATGGAGCATCTCGGCAAACTCTACGCCGCCAAAGGCTGGGCGATGCAATTGCATATCGGCCCGCTGCGCAACAACAACACGCGCCTGTTCCAGACCATCGGACCCGACATCGGCTGCGACTCCATCGGCGACTGGCAACAAGCCGCGCCGCTCTCCGCGTTTCTCGACCGCCTTGACCAGGACAACACGTTGCCCAAAACGATTTTGTATAACAACAATCCGATGGACAATTTAACCTTCGCCACGATGATCGGAAATTTTCAGGGTGGCACACCCGGCAAAATGCAGTTCGGTAGCGGCTGGTGGCACGCCGATCAGCAGGAAGGAATGGAATGGCAAATGAAAGCGCTGGCCAACACCGGCTTGCTATCGCGCTTCATCGGGATGCTCACCGACTCGCGCTCCTTCCTGAGCTTCCCGCGCCACGAATACTTCCGTCGCACCCTCTGCAACCTCATTGGCGAATTCATGCACGACGGCAAGCTGCCCGATGATTACGACCTCGTGGGCAACATGGTGAAACGCATCAGCTACCAGAATGCGAAGGAGTACCTGGACTTGGTAGTGGCGGACTAATCAACTCGCAGAATGCGGTTGTGACCGGTATCGACAACGTAAAGCTTTCCCTTTTCCCAAGTAACCCCGTGTGGGTAATCGAGCTTCACTTTCCCATGACCCAAGACTGTTGAGACTTGGCCGGTCTTGGAGTTGTACTTGCGAATGAGGTCATTTGCCTCATCAGCAATGTAAACATTGTCGGCGGCGTCCACACAAATGTGCTTGGGCGCGCCGAGCGTGGCTCGTTTTCCGGGGCCATCCTTCTTACCCTTTTTGCCCGTACCCGCAACTGTGTAAATCTTTCCATTCGGTCGCACCACGCGTAAGGCATGCCCGCCGCGTTCGAGGATGTAAACATTCCCCTTGGAGTCCGGCGCAACAGCACGGGGATCAAACAACGGTGCTTTCGTAGCCTTCGCCCCATCCTTGGGCACACCCTTCTTGCCGTTGCCGGCAATGGTGCTGACTTTGCCGGTTTTCAAATCCGCCACGCGTACGCGCTTGTTACCGATGTCCGCGATGTAAATCTTGTCGTGCGTGGCGTTCATGGTGATGCACATCACGTTGGTAAAGGTCGCTTTGCCGCTCGGCCCGCCATCGCCACTAAAACCTTTTTTGCCCGTACCGATCACGGTGCTAATGCGGCCGGTCTTGGCTACTATCTTGCGCACGCAAAAGTTCCACGAGTCAGCGATAAACACGTCGCCTTCCGGAATCACCGCAACGTTGTGCATTCCGTTGAAGGTGGAGTCTTTCGCGGGGCCACCATCGCCCTTATAGCTTTTGCTGCCGTCGCCGCCGATGGTGGTGAAGATATTGCTGGGAGACAACCGATGCACGCGACCGCCGCCGAGTTCCACAAGCCACATATTTCCCTTGGCATCAAAATCAACACCGAATGGCTGTTTTAATGGATTTGGCTGAGTAGTCACCGGCCTGCCCTCACCGGGATTCCAACTGCCGTAAATCAACGTAACCTTGGGTTCAACACCGTAGGCAGCCAGCGCGATGAGTTGTACGACGAAAAGTGAAAGGATCATTTTCATGTGCGCGGATTGTCACAGGTGTAGGCGGGCTTGGCAATGCGCTGTTGGGTCGGTATCGTCCGGCGCATGAGTTTGGTAGAACAAAACGCGTTGGTTCTGGGCGGCGGCTCAGGGATGGGCGAGGCGATTGCGTTAGCGCTGGCCGCGGAAGGAATGAACGTGGTGATCGCCGGTCGGCGGCTCGAAAAGCTCGATGCCGTGGCAGCGCAGTCAAATACCGAAATGCTGACGCACACCGCCGATGTGGGCGACCGCGAAAGTGTGAAGGCACTATTCGAATGGTTCGCTGGGAAGTTTGATCGGCTGCATTTGCTGGTGAACAGCGCCGGCGTGAATGTACCCAA
>JAPKEI010000418.1 GCA_028872685.1 Verrucomicrobiota bacterium
ATCTGCTTCATGCCGTCAAGGTAGCTCCGAAAGGCGTTCGAGTGTTAATTGATAATACGAGTTGAACTATTGATTGAATCGATGACGGTCGGTGGGTGATTCGCTGATCTTCGCACATCGGTAGGGTCTGAAGTGGTTTTATGTGTCGGATATACGGGGGGGGTTGAGTGCCAGCGAGGCCGTGCAGCCATCCTCCCGGGCGACTTGAGTAATCACATGGGGGGGAACCACACAGGGCATTTTAGAGGAGAAAAACGTGGTGGCTGGACCCGGGCTCGAACCGGGGACACACGGATTTTCAGTCCGTTGCTCTACCAACTGAGCTATCCAGCCATAACCGCCGCATCTTTCAATGCCAACGGGCCGGTCACTATGCCCAAAACAATCCAACGGGCAAGCCCATTCCGCTTTACCCACATCGCCTAGCCTTGCGCCCGACGCACACGGGCCGTACAATTTCGCCCGCACAAACGCTATGCCCACATACATTTACCAAACCATTCCCAAGAAAAAAGGCCAGAAATCCAAGCGCTTTGAGGTCGTGCAAAAGATGAAAGATAAACCGCTTACGAAGCATCCCAAAACTGGTGAGCCCGTCGAGCGCGTCATCACCGGCGGCTGCGGCGTCGTCTTCCACGGCGCCAGTATCATGAGCATGAACGTACCCAAAGGAAAACGGTGAGGCATTTGATATAGCCCGGGCCGGCGGCCCGGGGAATTTTAAGGGAGTGAAAACCCTTCGGGAAATCAGTTTTCACTCACCCATCTTGCGCAACCAATTAAGCCTAAGCTGGCGATAAGGCATGGATTAAAACCCACGAAACTATTCTCTTAAGCTCCGGTTTCGATTTCCCATTCAAAAGTGATCCTTCGCACGAACAATTTGCCTGAACTGGAGCAGTCATCTCAAAATTCAAGTCTGCCCAAAATTCAATCCGGATGAGACTTGATGGAAACGGGTTGCGCGGTTAGAATTTTCTTTCGTTTTGTTGCGTCAAATCGCTGTCGACATGAATCAGTTTGCCAATCACTCATTTGTTTCCAGGCGCGATGCGTTAAAGAGCGCCGCCTGTGGCTTTGGTGGGCTCGCGCTGGGCGCGCTGGCGCATCGGGTGGCGGCCGGGAGTAATTCATTCGCGCCAAAACTAGTGCATCATACCCCGAAAGCAAAACGGGTGATTTTCCTCTTCATGGCCGGAGGCGTAAGCCATGTGGATTCTTTTGATTACAAACAAAAGCTCTTCGATGATGATGGCAAGATGGTGCGCTTCGACGACGCCCGTACGCTGGCCAAGACCCGCAAAATCGTCGAGCACGCTGTTAAGAAGCCACTCTGGAAATTCAAGAACTACGGTCAATGCGGTCAACCAGTTAGTGAACTTTTCCCGCACATGGCCAAGCACGCGGATGATCTTTGCATCCTCAAAGGAATGCACACCGAAGGGGTTGCGCACGGGCCGAGCACGCTCTTCATGCATTCAGGCACTATCAATCTCATTCGGCCAAGCATGGGCTCATGGGTGAATTATGGGCTAGGATCGGAGAACGAAAACCTACCTGGCTTTATCAGCCTCGGCCCTTCGATGGGCAATGGCGGCCCGCGCAACTACAGCAACGCCTTTTTGCCGTCGTCCTACCAGGGCACAACGATTGGCCGCGCAGGTATTCCAGCCAAAGTGTCCAGCATTAAGAATATCACTGCGCCCGGCGTGGACCCGAAGGAGCAACAGAAACAATTTGAGCTATTACGCGCACTGAACGCTGAGCAAGCCAAGCGCCGACCGGGTGATGATGAACTTAACTCGGTGATCGGCTCCTTCGAACTCGCATGGCGCATGCAAAACAACGCGCCTAGCATTCTTGATTTGTCCAAGGAAAACCCCAAGACGCTCGCGATGTACGGTATCGACCAAAAACCGACAGATAACTTTGGTCGCTACTGTTTAATGGCCCGCCGCTTGAGCGAGGCCGGCGTGCGTTATATTCAGGTCAACTACACGGACAACGGCAATAATCCTTCCTGGGACCAGCACTCCAACATGCCCAAGCACATGGAGCATGCCCGCGCGACTGACAA
>JAPKEI010000419.1 GCA_028872685.1 Verrucomicrobiota bacterium
TGACCGTAAACGATTGGGATAAATTCGACGAGCTTTTTGAAATTAATCCTCTAATCATGTGGCAGTATGTTTAAAAAATAACACGTCGGTGACGATGCTGGTGGATTCGATGTAGCCTTGGTTGGTGAGTTTGGTGTCGACGCGGTTGAGGTAGACTTGGCCGGCGGCCGTGTTATCGGTACTGATTGCGTAGATCATGGTTCAAAGCATCAGAATTATTTCAGCGCGTGTTGCGGCACGCGAAAAACGTCCGACATATTGCGATGATCGGTTGAGTTTGACATGCGCGGAGGTTAACAACTGTCGCTGCCGCCCGCCAATCGGGAACCATTGCGGGTTGCCCAGTAAAATCTTGCCGAAAATAATGTCCGTGATATGATGAGCCGGAGGAGTTGGAGACAATTCTTGTTTTTGCCGGCTTCCAAATCAGTTTGGAACAGTTCGGAAAAGTTGGAAAAATAACTTAGAATGCCTGCGCCGCCACAACCTGGAGCTGCTCCTGCCCCCACGCAGAAAAAGGCCACTGTGCGCATAGGTCTTCCGCCTAAGCCGGACGCCAAGCAGACCATTCGCATTAGCCTGCCCGGACGAGGCGGCGGTGCCGCACCGGCAACGGCTCCGGCCGCTGTCACGGCACCGGTTCCTACTGCCGCACCAGTTCCCGCACCCGCTCCTACACCCGCTCCTGCACCCGCTCCTGCACCCGCTCCTGCACCCGCTCCTGCACCCGCTCCTGCGATGGATCAGGGGGTTCCAACTTCCGGCGTAGCACCAATGCCTGGTGCCGCGCCAGCGCCAGTGGCTGGGCCCGCTCCTGTTGTTGCTGCTGCGCCCATTCCGGGGGCTCCGGTTCCAGCAGCTGGGCCCGGCGTAGACACCACTCCTCCGGGTGGGATGCCAGCCGGAGCGCCCTCGCCGATGCCCGGCGCGGTGCCTGAAATGGCGCCATTTGCAGCGGACCCCGCGATGGCTCCCGGCGTGGCCACTGTTCCAGCGGCTGGAGCCGGGCCGGACAAAGTGGAAATCATTCTCGCCGTTGTCGCCTTTCTCGTCACTGTTGGCGCGGTGGTGGTTTTGGCGATGATGAAGGTGGAATAAAAATCCGCTTCCCCTCGCGCCGCTTCCTGTTTATCCTCCGCCCTTATGGCTTCTGAAAACGTAATTGTTGTGAGCGCAGAAAACTTCGAATCCGAAGTGCTGCAGAGTGATGTTCCAGTGTTTGTGGATTTCTGGGCACCGTGGTGCGGTCCCTGCAAAATGCTCGGGCCGGTGATTGATCAATTGGCCGATGAGTACGCCGGCAAGGCAAAGGTGGCGAAGATTGATATCGAGACGGACGACGCCACCAAACAGCTCGCCGTTACTCACGGCGTGAATGGCATCCCGGCGTTGATGATGTTTAAGGGCGGCGAAAAGGTCGGGGAACTGATCGGTGGCCAACCCAAGCCCGCGTTGTCCGGAATGATTGACGAGGCACTCGCCTAACTTCAAAGGGGATGAACCTCCCCGAGCTTCAAAACGACGAAGCGCTGCGACAGCGCGAGTTTCCCGTGTGCGCGGACAAGGTGTACCTCGCGCATGCTGGCGTGTCGCCTGTGCCCGCGTGCGTGACGCGCGCGGTGCAGGAAATCGCCGCCGCCGCCGCGCTCGATGACCAAGAAAAAGGGCTCGGCGATTTGCTGCGAAGCACTCGCACGCGCGCGGCGGAAATGTTGGGCGCGGATGTCGGCGAAGTGGCACTCATTGGCCCCACCACCGCCGGGCTCAGCGCGGTGGCCGCCGGGCTCGATTGGCAAACCGGCGATGAGGTGCTGATTTATCAAGACGACTTTCCCGTGAACGTTTATCCGTGGCTGGCGCTGGAAACGCGTGGCGTGACGGTGCGGCGTTTGCAAACACCCGCGCTCGGGCACATCACGCCGGAGTTGGTGCTGGAACAACTCACGGACAAAACGCGCCTTGTCGCGCTGGCCTCGTGTCATTTCGTTTCCGGCTGGCGCATTGACCACGATGCCATCGGGCGCGAACTGCGCGCGCGCGATATTTTGTTTTGCCTCGACGCCATCCAGACGC
>JAPKEI010000420.1 GCA_028872685.1 Verrucomicrobiota bacterium
CGGAAAGATATCTTTGGCGTGCTGCGCCGGCAGGATGTGCTGCTGCATTCACCTTACGACAGTTTTGATAGCGTGGTGGATTTGCTCGAACAGGCCGCCGATGACCCAAAAGTTCTGGCGATCAAGCAAACCCTTTATCGTGCCGGGTCGAATCGGCGCATTGCCGGTGCGCTCATTCGCGCCGCACATAATGGCAAACAAGTCGCGGTGGTGGTAGAATTAAAAGCGCGCTTCGACGAGGCACACAACATCCGTTGGGCACGCGAAATGGAGGAGGCTGGCGTGCATGTGAGCTACGGACTGGTCGGCTACAAAGTGCATGCGAAGCTCTGCCTCATCGTGCGAGAGGAAGATGAAGGTCTCCGGCATTATCTGCATCTTGGAACCGGTAATTACAATCCCAACACCGCCAAGCTCTACACCGATCTAGGCCTGATGACTTGTCGAAAGGAATACGGCGAGGATGTTGCGGCACTGTTTAATTTTCTCACCGGCTTCTGCGAATTTCAAGAGGCTGGCAAATTAATCGTGGCGCCGTACGATTTTCACAAAAAAATGCTCGGCTTCATCGAGCGCGAAACCGCCAACGCCGCTAACGGCAAGCCTGCGCGCATCATCGCCAAGATGAATTCGCTCGTCGACAAGCCGGTCATCGAGGCGCTGTACGAAGCCAGCGCCGCGGGCGTAGAGATCGACCTCATCGTGCGCGGCATTTGCTGCCTGCGCCCGGGCGTGCCGGGATTGAGTGAGAACATCCGCGTAATCAGCATCATCGACCGCTTCCTCGAACACAGCCGGATTTATTACTTTGAAAACGGCGGTGATACTCGAGTCTATGCAGGCAGCGGTGACTGGATGCCCCGGAATTTTCAGAAACGAATTGAGGTCGCCTTTCCGATTGAAGATGCCAGAATCAAAGAACTTCTCGTGAAAAAAATCCTGCCCTCGCACCTCAAGGACAATGTGAAAGCCCGCGAGCTACAACCTGATGGCACCTATATTCTGCGCACACCCAAAGGCAAAAAACCACGCCGCAGCCAAATGGAATTCATCCGGAAAACGAAATCTGACGAGAAAGAAGGCAACCGGGAAACTAAATTTAAAATGGGCCGCACCACCGAGACCACTCGGCTTTCATAATCACTTCGCCACCCCGTCACGCGCCAGTACGGCTGCACCGCTGATGCCGCCATCATCACCCAACGCACTGGTAACAATTTGCACGCCATCTAATGTGCCGGGCAAAACGTGGGTCTCCACAGTTTTTCGGATGATCGGCAGCATTGTCCCGTGCAACGCCTCGATCACGCCACCGCCCATCACCACATATTCCGGCCCGAACGCACTGACAATCGCTGCCACGCCGAGTCCGGTGTCTTCCGCCACACTACGAACCACGCGTCGCACCAACGGATCGCGCGCCGTGATGGCTTGTCGCAAATGCCGACTGCGGACGCCCTTGAGCTGCGCGCCCAGTTCCTCCTGCAACATTGTCTCCCCCCCTTCCAGCACCGCCTTGCGCAGTCGCCGCACAATCCCCGTCCGACTGGCGAGCGATTCCAAACTGCCTCGAATGCCTGTGCCGGTTTTCAAGCCGCCTTTGGAAATGACCATCTGCCCAAACTCACCTGCCGACCTGTTGAATCCTGTGTAAAGTTTGTTGTTAATGATAATACCACCGCCAAAACCGGTGCCGAGAAACACGCCCACCATTGTGCGGGGTTTGCGTTTGAGTTCCAGAGTATGAATGCCGAGCGTGAACAAATTGCAATCGTTCTCTACCACCACCGGTCGACGCAACCGGCGGTTAAGCAAAGCGCGTATAGGCACGTCTTCCCAGCCGATGTTAGTGGCACCAAACACACGGCCCTGATGAACAATGCCGGGAACGCCCACGCCAATGGCACGCACTTGGGTGAGGCGAATTGAGTGTTCGGTGAGTAATTCGCGAATGGCGCGTTCGATACGATCAAGCACTGCATCGCCCCCTCGATTGGCTTTGGTCTTTAGCTTGACCGTGCCGAGCAGTTTGAGCGAACGATTGAAGAGACCGGCCAAAATCTTTGTGC
>JAPKEI010000082.1 GCA_028872685.1 Verrucomicrobiota bacterium
TTTATTCATGAGACGGACGCAGCGTAATGTCGCCGGTGCCGGACTGCCAGCCTGTATTAGCGCGCACTACTTTAGGCGATCAGCTCGGGGATGGCTTTGCCATGGTCGACGATGGGAGTGGGCCGACCATTGAAATCTTTGATGGCGATCTTGTTGTATTCGATGCCGAGGTGCTGATAAATCGTGGCCAGAAAATCCCCGGGACTGTGCCGATGGGTGATGGAGTCCTGGCCAAGCTTGTCGGTGGAGCCGATGAGCTGGCCGCCCTGAATGCCGCCGCCGGCCCAGATGTTGGAGAAGGCGCGCGGCCAGTGATCGCGTCCGGGTTGCTTGGTGCCGGCGGGCGCGCTGGCGTTGCCGACGCCTGTGCTGGGTTGGTAATTGACCTTCGGCGTGCGGCCGAATTCGCCGGTGACCACCACGAGAACACGCTTGGCGAGGCCGCGCTGGTAAATATCCTCGATGAGCGCGCTCACGGATTGATCGTAGGCTTTGGCGCGAAATCGCATCGCGTTGAATACGTGATGGTTAACGGCATGGTCGTCCCAATTATTTACGCGGCCGCACAACGGGCCGTTGAGTTGATTGGTGACAATCTCCACGCCCGATTCGATCAGCCGCCGCGAAAGCAAAAGTTGCTGCCCCCAAGTGTTGCACCCGTAGCGGTCACGGGTGCGATTGCTTTCTTTGCTGAGGTCGAAGGCATCGCGCGCTTGGGGATTGGTGAGCAGAGAAAGCGCCTGTTGTTCGAACTCATCCAATGCGCCCGTTTCGCCTTCGCGATCAAAGGCGCGTTCAAGCGTGTCGAGGCGTTCGCGCAAAGCGACGCGGCGACCGACGCGCTGCGATTCATTGGCGTCGGACAGGCCCACGTTGGGCACGGTGAACTTAGGCGCGTTAGGATCTCCGGTAATCGCAAACGGCGAGTATGCATCGCCAAGATAAGCCGGACCGTTGTAGCTGGTGGGCGGCTTGATGCCCATGTAGCGCGGCAGCGGATTTTTGCGCGGGCTTTCTTGCGCGCGCAGATAGTTAGCGACCGACATCCAGTCCGGCAGGCTGGGCTTGGGTTTGTCGCGCTTGGCTTTGTCGCCGGAAAACATTTGCATCGATCCGGCCGGATGACCGGCGGCACCATTCACCATCGAGCGGACGATCGAAAACTTATCGGCAATCTTCGCCTGCATCGGCAGCAGTTCGGTGAAGCGCGTGCCGGGAATTTTTGTGGGGATCGTTGAGAACGGCCCGCGATATTCGATGGGGGCCTCGGGCTTGGGATCGTAAGTATCGATGTGCGAACAACCGCCGGGCAACCACACGAGAATCACCGCCGTCCGTTCGGACTTGGGTTTGGCCGCGTTCTCGGCGCGCACTTTCATCAACCCTTGCAGGCTCAACGCGCCGAATCCGGCGAGGCCGAACTGCAGAAAATTCCGCCGATCCATCGGGCCCGGGCAATGCGTGGTGGGAGTGGGTTCGTTCATAATTTTCCTATTTCTTGGCGGCCGGCAACACCCGAATCGTGATTGGTTCCGAAACCACGATGTCGACGATGTCTTTCTTTTTGGCCGGTTTACCGGATTGAGTCGGCGGGGCATATTTCGAAACGGCCCGCCCATAAAACGCAATAGTGTGTTCGCCGGCCGGCAATTTCATCGCCGCCAGATCCAGCACCGCGTCGTGTTTGTCGGTTTTCAGCCCGGCTTCCACTGAGCATTTTTCAAACCCAACCCCAAACGCCTTGAGCTGGATTGTGGATCCTGAAAAATCGCCGCGCCGAATGAGCCGCAACGGGATGGTTAATTTTCCACCGACCGTTGCCTCCCAAATTTTTTCCTCCGCCGCGCGGATGGTGATGGGCGCCGGTTCACTGCCGCCCACGGAAACCGGCAGGTCGGCAAACAATCGCGGCGCGGGAATATCGCTATTATGACTCTTGCTCGGCCAACGCATCGAGGCCAGCTCGCAAGGCCGCCTCACAGGCTCGCCACCGATCACGCCCCGCCCGAAAATTTTTGCCGTGGCGAGGGCGCGCGGCGCATTGTCCGCGGCGCTAATGATTAGGATGCCGCGCGTTTTCCCCTTTTGAATTCGAAAACCATGGCCGCTCATGCCCGCTGGCAAACCCTCGATGTCCAATTCGATGGCGCCATTAAAACCATCGCGCCGGACGGCCAATACCTCAAAAGCCATCGTGCGGCCTTTGCGCAGGGAAACGGGTTTGGAGAGCGCGGCGCGGTCGCCGTTGCGTAGATTCATATGCAGCGCCCAAGCCACGAGCGTAAAATCGGGCTGAGCCTTGCGGATGATGAGCCGGTAGCGATGGCTCGGAATGCTGCGCGTGCCGCCAAATAAATCGCGCACTTGCAGCCGATGCAGGCCGTCTTTTTTGATCGCCAATTTCCCCAGCACATCCGCCGAGCCGGCGTTGTAAGGCGGGCCATCGTAGGAATAGCCGCCGCTCGAGGGCTTGATCGGAGGGGCGATGTCGTTCAATTCCGCCACGTCAGTCGCCTGCCCTTTTCCATCCACGTGCTGCACGAGCACAAATGGATCCGTCGGCAAACCCAACCGCTCGGAAACCACTTCCACCCACCATTCTTCGCCCTGTTTCGCGGTGAACTCGAAGGTGTCCACATCCGCTGCGGGGAAAAACCGACCATCGATCTGGCACGGCAGTGAAATCTTTTGCGCTGCGGAAAACTGGTTGTTCGGCTCCACCTCTTCAGACACGGAAACATCCTGCTCAAATACCGACCGCCACGAAAAAGAACTCACCGTCCGCGCTGTGGGATGACGCGGCATCGGCGCTCCTGTAGCAACCCCGGACAACACCAGCCGATAAAAATAATGCGCGCCGCCCTTGTACGTCAGCTCGTGCACCTTGATGATGAATTCCCCATCCGTCGGCGCCGTAAAATCCAGCGCACCGCCGAGGCGATCCACCTTTAAGTCGCGGCCCTCGGCATCGGCGATGATCAGCACCGCGTTCATGCGCGAATCGATGCCACGCGACGCACATTCGACCACCACGCGTTGGCCTTTTCGTGCAGAGAACGAATAATAATCCACCGCCTTCGTGCTCATCACCCCGTTACAAATCGAGTTCAACGAAAGTTCCATCGCCTGCGGAAGCGACTGGTTTGGTTTTTTTTGCGTCACTTCCGGCCGCGTGCCGACAGTAAAAGCACGGCAGGAGGAAACGCCCAATCGCGCCATCACGCGCGCTTCGTGAATGCCCGTTGGCACATTCGCTGCGATCGTGACGGCGAACTTGTTCTTCCCCGCCGTCGCCTTGGCGGTGATGCCCGGATGCGAAAAATGCATCCCGGTGATGCCGTCCAGATCATCGCCGCTTATGGTGATTTCAAATGTGGTGCCGACCTTGCCGCCCATGGGCAGAGTGGTGAGCAGGCGCGGCGCAGGGAGGATGACTGACTGCCCTGGGGCCGAGGCCGCGAGCCCGAATGCGAAGGCGGCGGAAAGCAATCGATGGTTTTTGATTGTGTTGAAAAACATAACTAATGGTTAAATAAGAATTCTTTGGTGTTCATCAGCGCCCAGAGAAGGTCTTCCAGTTTCTGACGATGAGCGGTGGCTTTGGGAACCAAGTTGCCGTTCGCATCCGAGAGAGTTGCCTCCAAATAATCCAGCGCCACCTTCAGCTCGGCTTGGCGGGGGGCGCGGGCAAAAGCCACCAAATACATTTCGCGGATTTTTTGATCGTTGGCGCGCTTGTCCGCGGCCAGTTGATTCGCCCGGCCCTTGGTCGTCCGTAGCTTAGCCTTGATGTCCGAGCCATTCATGAGATGCAGGATCTGCGCCAGACTCGAAGAGTGCGCCCGCTCGCATTCGCAAACGCTCTCGGCCTCGGGCCGGCCGAACACTTTCAGAAACGGCGAGGCGCGGTTGTAGCTGTTGTCCGGCAACGCCACCGCGCGCGTGCCCGCGGGCAGATCGGCAAAAACGGTGGTCGCGCCGGTGAGTTGGTCGATGGAATCCAGCAACACCTCCGCCTGCAAACGGCGCGGATAGAAGCGCGAAAAATTTTGCCGGTCGACGCCGTTGTGCGCATTGGGTTTCGCGCTGAGCTGGTATGTGCTCGATTGCGTGATGACGCGCACGAGCGCCTTGAGGTCAAACCCGCTCTCGATGAAATGCTTCTCCAGCGCCGCAAGCAATTCGGGATTGGTCGGCGGGTTGGTGTCGCGAATGTCATCCTCCGGCTCGATGAGGCCACGCTTGAAAAAATGTTTCCAGTATCGGTTCACCAGCGCCTTGGCAAAAAACGGGTTGTCCTTCCGGCTCATCCAATCGGCGAGCTGCAGCCGCGGGTCATCGTCCGGAGCAATCTTCGGGATCGCATCGCCCAGCGCGGCCGGACGCAGCTTGTTGCCGGTCTTCACATTGGCCGCCTCGGCCGTGCCGCGTTTGTGAAAAATCATGTCCTCGCCCTGAATGCCCGTTGGCTTGCGGCCCACGCGGCTGAAGAATGCCGTGAAACTATAATAGTCATCCTGGCTCCAGCGCTCGAACGGGTGATGGTGGCATTGCGCGCATTGCATTCGCACGCCGAGGAAAAGTTGCGCCACGTCTTCGATTTGATTCTTGGGATCCTTCACGCGCTTGTACCACGCGACCGGCGGGTTGCCCATGATCGTGCCGGTGGCCGCCAGCAGTTCGCGGGTCATTTGGTTATAGGGCTTGTTGGCCAGCAACCCGTCGCGCACCCACGAGTGAAACGCAAAGTTTGCGGTAATGTCGCTGGCAGAATCGCGTCGGTTTTTCAATAGCATGGTCCATTTGTTCGCGAAAAAATCCGCGTAGTCCGGGCTGCGCAAAAGCGTGTTGATCCATTGGTCGCGTTTGTCCTTGGCCGTGCTCGCGCGAAATGCCTCCGCCTCTTTTAACGTCGGCAGCCGTCCGGCGATGTCCAGTGTGACGCGCCGCAAAAATGTACTGTCATCAATCCCCGCCGAAGGTGGAATGCCAATTTGTTTCAAGTTCGCAAAAACAAATTTATCGATGAAGTTTTTTTCCGGCGGCATTTTCCCAACCGGCGCGCCCAGCGGAATCGCGGCATTGAACACGCCCACTTTGCCGGCGTACCGCACCATGATCGCCACCTTGCCGGGCAAGTCACTCACCGCAACCCGTCCGCCATCGCTCACCGTCGCCATTGCTTTGTCGTTGGCTTCGTACAGCGCAAGGTGCGTCACGTCGCGAACGCTGCCGTCCGAATAACGCGCGGAAATTTTTAATTGCTGCGCTGAGTTTTTCTTCAACGTGCCCTGCGCGGGCGTTACCGAAATGATCGCCAGCTTGGGATCCGCTGCGCCGCCGAATGGCATCCCCTGTGAAATCCAATTTCGCAACACGCGATAGCCCGTGGAATCAACCGGCAACTTCCGTCCGCCACCATGCGGCACCGTGCCCGAGGCTTTTAACAAAAGTAAGCTCTGATCCGGCGCGGCCATGGTAATGCGTCGCCCGCGCGATTCCTTCACCAAATGCTCGTAATCCTCCTCCGGCTCAAACCCCAGCAGCGATAACCGAAACCCATTCTGTCCCATGCCGGCCTTCGCGTGGCACTCCCCTGCATTGCAGCCGGCCTTGGTAAAAACCGGCACCACATCATTGGCAAAATTCATCCGCACGGCCGCCGCCGCCACAGCGTTGGGTGACAGCCACAACAGTGCAGCCAACAACACAATTGCCGTTAAACATCGACTAGCCATCACCTCGCAAAGCCTCTCTAATTTGAACGAAATTCTCAACTCTTAAAGGCTGACGAATAAAAGGGGGGACCCATTCAAAACGAGCGTTGCTCAGGGCTCAAATTTCGCCGGATCGAGCACGGCGTGCTTCACGGAAATTCGTTGCCACGTGTAGGTGATGTGCACTTTGCCGTCGCGGGTTTGGATGACGGCGGGATACGAATACTCGCCCGGGGCCCGCTCAAGGGTTAGGACGGGTTTCCAGTTTTTGCCGTCTGTGGAAATGGCGACATTGAGCATGTTTCTCCCGGAAGGAAATTCCAAGCGACGCACTGTGTGGTTATAGACGATGAGCTGGCGGCCATCCTTGAGTGTTACCGCGTCAGTACCGGCATTGGGGTTTGGAAGTTTGGATGCAGCCATCTTGCTCCAGGTTTTACCTCCATCCTTGGATTCGCTTTGGGTCACAACCTTTTGTTGGCTGCGACACATCACCTGCATCCGACCATCGGCGTATGTCAGGATGCTAGGTTGGATTGCTCCGAATTCCTTGCCGTCGTTAATGGGGCCGATGACTTTCCATGTCTTACCAAAATCCCGTGTGGCTTCAAAATGAACACGCCAACCTTTGTGCTCGGTGCTAGACGGGCAAAGGATGGTGCCGTCGGCCAATTGAATTGGCTTATTTTTCACTGGACCAATCAGGTGGCCGACCTTGTCGTCCTTTCCGAGTTTACGGCGGTTCCCCCAAGTCTTGCCTCCGTCCTTGGAGGTCAAGAGCATCCCCCACCAACGGCTGGGCGTAGGACCCACCTTATAGAAGAGCATGAGCGGCCCCTTCTTGGGTTGGAATAAAACCGGATTCCAGCAGGGATATTCCCTGTCCTCTCCCTCAGAGCCATCAGCCACTTCTACCGGTGTAGTCCATTTATCATTTACCAGACGTGATATGCGAACACCCACATCACTATGTTTCTCGCGAGTACCAGCAAACCATGCAGCTACTAATCCGGTTGGCGTTTCTGCGATCGTTGAAGCATGGCATTGAGGGGTCGGACGATTCCCCAACGAGTAAATTAAATTGGCCGATAACAACGCGCCCTGTCCCGGCTTGGCCAACGGCGGCAATTCGGCAGCCGTGACCAACCCTGCGGCACAAAGGAGCGTGCAGATAATTTTCATTTTAAGCGTTTCTTAAGCCAGGCGCCGTACTCAGGCCGCTTGCGCCATTCGGGAAAGAAGGGTTTGTAGGCGTCAACTGTGTGCCAAAAAATGCGCGGCGGCTGTGGACTCACCTTGCCTTCAGGGTAATCCTTGCCCGCCACGCTGGCTTCAATGGAGGCATTGGCGGCTTCCATCTGCATTTGCATACGCCGGACAATCTTTGGCTCCTTTTCAAACAGGTTTGTGGTTTCCGCCGTGTCCTTGGCGAGGTTGTACAACTCCAGCTTCGCCCCCCTCTTGTTTGGCAGTGAAATCAGCTTGTAGTCATTATCGATTATGGCCACACGACCACGGCTACGAAAAGGCAGTACCTTTTTTCGCGGACCGATTTCCTTGGTGAACAGCGACACAAGACTCAATCCATCCTGTGGCTGAAGCATCGAGGAAGCGGGCAACCTCACGGCCTGTGCAATCGTTGGAAAGATATCCACCGCCCCTGCCGGATATTTTGTAATGCGCGGTTCTGTTATAACTTTAGGCCACTCGATAATAGCCGGCACGCGCAACCCGCCCTCGTACATGCTCCCCTTGTAATCGCGCAAGCCACCGGTGGTGTCAGGATTGAACCCCGGCAGCCCTCCATTATCACTGGTGAACCATAGCAGGGTATTTTGCTCCACGCCTAGTTCGCGCAAGCCTCTGCGCAAAGTGCCAATACTACGATCCATAGCAACCAGTTCCCCGTAATGTTCCTGGGCCTTGGCGCTGAGTTTAGTGAAAGGCTTTTTGTCCACTTCTGTAGACACCCACGGGCTATGCGGAGTTCCATACCAAAGCACAGTAAAGAACGATTGATCTTCCTTCACCTTGGCGGTGATGAATTTTAACGCCTCATCTACTACGACCTCAGAGGAGTCTCCCTTAAAATCCTCAAACTTACCTCCACGACTCATCAAGGGATCGCGCTCGAAAAAGTTGGTGACCGACACCCACACATCAAAACCAAATCCCTTAGGCCCATGGGTGTCATTTTTAAGGATCGGCACCCCGGGACCGCGCAATCCATTAAGATGCCACTTCCCGAAATGCCCCGTTGCATAACCCGCCTGCTTCATTGCCTGCGCCAGCGTCTTCTCCTGCGAGCGCAACGCGTAACCGTGATCGAACACCCCCGTGCGATCATGAGTGCGCCCCGTTAACACTGTCGCCCGTGTCGGCGAACAAACCGGCCCACCCGCATAAAACCGATCAAACCGCAAACCGGCTTTCGCCATCGCATCAAGGTGAGGCGTCTTGAGAACAGGATGATTGTAGTAACCCATTTGGCCCCAGCCTTGGTCATCGGCCATCACCAGCACCACGTTCGGGAGCGCCCCAACCACCCAAGTTGCCGAGGTTAACAATAGAAAAATGAATCGCATGGCCAAAGGATAGCGGATTTTTTCGGGTGAGACGAGTCCCGCCTCGTCACCTCCTGCCCATGAATTCCACTTGCGCCAAACCCACCGCAACACCACGCTTCGCCCGTGACTATCCGCACCCTCATCCTGTGCAGCTTGGCCTGCATCGCCTCTGCCGCTCCGGCGAAATGGCGGCAGAGTTTTGATGCGGGCTACTTCGATGCCCAAGGCCAATGGGTCGGTGGCTCGGAGATCATGCATCTCGCCGCGCATGGCGGAAAACTCTTCGCCGCCAACGGCTACTGGCTCGACGCACGATGGGTGATCCCACCCGAGGGTCAGAAACAATCAGCACAGGTGCTGCGTCTGGACAAAGCCGACGGGCGTTGGCAGGTGGACCTCGATCTCGGCCGGGCCAATGACCTCGGGCTGGAATTCATGAAGGGCAACATTCTCAAGTCCGTTTCCTTCTCCACCACGGGCGAAGGCCGCGTGCTCAATGCGCCGGTGCAACTGCTGGTGATGGCTGCCGGCGCGAATTTCGAGCGAGGCGGCGCGGTGTCAGCCTGGGTACGCGATGATGCTGCGGGCAAATGGCATCACACTCTCGTGCGCCATGGCTCCAATGCGGGTGGAGTGCGCTGGGTGCCACGCGATTTGCAGGTGTACCGCGATCGTGTGACCGGCATCGACCGCATCTTCCTGCTGCTCGGCAATCCCGGCATCATCAGCGGTGTGTACGATTCGCGCGAGCCCTCGCGCATCCGCTGGGATCGGCACGTGGAGTTTCCGTTCCTGGAAAAGGGCAGCTTCTTCACGCGCCCACTGGGCATTGCCGAAGCCAATAACGCCCTGCACTTTTCCGAGGGGCCGTCCATCTTCCGCCGCATTGACGGCAAACGCCCGCGTTGGGAGGAAATTCTCAACCTCGCCGAGGACACGGATACCGACGTGGGCGGCATCCGCGGACTGACCACCATTCCTAACCCCAACGGCAAGGGCCAGTCGCTGCTCTTCGTGTGGGCACCCGGCGAGCGTTCGCAAAGTCAGGTGAAGCGACTCGATCCCGATGGCAAAGGCGGCTACACGCTGCACAACGAGGCAAACCTCGGCCAGATCATGAGCCGCCACCTCGGCGTAAAAGTCCCTTACACCCTCGGCGGGCATAACATGATGTACCCCGTCCCCCATCCCGCCACCGGTGCGCCCGTGCAAATCATCGGTTTTTACGGCAGTATGGCCGGCAAGCCGGAGCGGATGTGGAAAGGCAGCCGCTTTTACGGCGGTGCCCTCTTCGCCCTGCGCACTGCCGCCGGAAAATACACCGTGCACGAGGTCAACGGCCCTTACGCGCCGGGGAAGACGCTTCTCGTTTCGCCGCGTGCCTTTTGCCGGTCGCCGTTTGATCCCAAGGAAATCTTTATCGGCGGCCATGACTCGAGCAACAAGATTTCGGACAACCTTGCGTGGATTTTCCGCGC
>JAPKEI010000421.1 GCA_028872685.1 Verrucomicrobiota bacterium
CAGTTTATTTTCGCCGCCAGTTTCAGCTTCGAATCGGCGGTGACATCCTTGGGCGCAATGAAGGTTGCCAGGACCGTAACCTCTCCTTCGTAGGTCGGCTGAACTGACTCTCCAGAACTTATCAGGTGAGGCTTGGGCCATTGAACGGCTTTCATCACAGTGCCTTTAGGCAGCTTCCACTCGATCGTGGTGGGCAGATAGGATTCACCTTTCTTGGGCCCGTAGATGTGCCAGCCATCGGCGATCTGGAAATTCAGTGCCAACTGAAATTCCTGCCCGGGCGCAACGGAGGTGTGGCTGGCCAGAGTGCGTAGTGTCACCTCATCGGTGCGCGTGGCCGGCTTCACGGTCAGCACTTCTTTTGTAAGATTAACTTTGCGCTGGGGCATCTGGCGGTAAAACCAAACCCACCCGTGGGATTTGTAACCGGCGGTACGGTAAGGCCGGAGTTTCTGGTACAACTCATTGGCCGGCCGGCGCAATTCTTCCTGTCTGGCCTTAATTCGAGCAACCTTTTCAAGGTTCCCGGCTTGAAGGTTCAAGAGGCCCAGCGCTTTTTGCGTCGCCTCATCGAGTTGGCCACTGGCAGGTAGTTTGTTGAGGCGTTGGAATTGCGACAGGGCGTTTTTCGTCTTGGGACCGAAATCACCATCCACCAAAAGATTGGGTGTGGGTTTTAGACGAGCATTGAGGGCTTGCTGAAGGCCTATGATTGGTTTGTTGACTTCCCGGAGTTGACGGGAAAGCTCGTTGATTTCATCGTAATAGGCCTTGTTCTGCAGCTCATCCAGTTCCGCTTCGAGAGCCTTCTTTTTCTTTTTCTCCTTCTTGGTCAAAGGCGGCCGGGTGTCGTAGGTGCAGGAGGTGAAATCGCCTAGCAGGATGTCGCGTAATCCGTCATTATCATAATCGATGATCGTCACTTTCGCGCGACTGCCGTGCACCTTGGGGATGTCGCCCTCCTTGATTCGCTCAAAGCCGGGATCCTTCAAGAGTTGTTGGGCTGCTGAAAATTTCGGACGGTTGTCTTGGCCCACATTGCGATGCCAAACGATCCGGCCGTATTCTGAACCGACCACCAGATCCCGCTTGCCGTCCCCGTCCCAGTCGGTGTAGGCCGCATTACTTCCGGTAATCGAACCGGCACCTTTGGCCATCGGCAGTGACTTGGATACCGAATCAAACTTTGGAGTACTACGAGTGCCGACATTCTCAAACCATTTCGCTTTGCTAATGCGGTTGGCACAAACCAAGTCCAGATCCCCATCAGCGTCCATATCCAGAAGCTCTGTCGTGCAGCAGTAGCCTCCCTTAAGCGGGTTATTATTTTTATCCCTCAGGAGTGTTCGCTTGGCGAACTTGCCCTTGCCCAATCCGCGGAACAAATAAATGTCCTCATAAATTGAGCCGGCAATAACATCATCAACGCCGTCTGCATCGTAGTCCACAAACTGTGGACAAAACGTGCTACATCACGTGCTTGGAACTGAGGCGTTCTCGCCTCCCGCCTGAAGATATTTGAACCCATCATACCGGGGAGAAGCGTTCGAACCCTTGTTCAGGTAAACACGCAACCGGGCATTGGCGAGGGAACTCTTCGAAGTCGTTTCCCCGCGATATGTGCCGGAGCCAAACTCGCCAACCAAGAGATCGCGTTTACCATCACCATTGAAATCATAGACGTAAGGCGCGGCGTGGCCTGTGGTGACATCGATCGGTTTATCGCCGGTCAATAGCCGGACGCCCGGGGCAAAGCGGTAGTTAGAATCTACCGGTATCTTTGATCCGCGTTGGGCAAATACCGAGATTGCTGTCGCAAGGCTAACTACCGCGACACTAAAACCATTAAACCAGAACTGTCGTTTCATCATTGAACTTTCATTAAAAAGTGAACTCGGAACCAACTGGCACTATTTAGTGTCAGTTCAACAAGGTCGTCAATGCAAATGCTGCAAATACATAAAGTCAATGTTTGCCACTACTTAACTTGCTCAATCAGGCGTTGGGTCAGGGCCTTTTCAAATAAACCTTTTTTAGGTTCGCCGTTCATTAGCACAATAATGC
>JAPKEI010000422.1 GCA_028872685.1 Verrucomicrobiota bacterium
GGTTGGAACTGTCCGAGCCCACGGATTTTAAGGAAATTGCAGGCAAAGGTGTGCAGGCCACGGTGGATGGCGCCAAGATTATGGTGGGCCGCGAAATGTGGCTGAGTGAAAATGATGTGACCGGCGATCTCAAGGGCTCGGTGGATATCGATGAAGCCGCCGGTTTCAGTCTCGTGTTTGTGAGCCGCAACGGGGAGTTCATTGGCTGGGTGGGTATGACCGATGAGATTCGCCCCGAGGCGGCAGAGTCACTGGAGGAATTACGGAATGAAGGTGTGCACCGCCTCGCTATTGTGTCCGGTGACCGCATCCCGGTGGCCGAGCGCGTGTCTGCCGAAGTGGGCTGCGAAGAAGTGCGTGCTAATTGTTTACCCGGCGAAAAGGTGGAATACATTCAAGAGATCCGCGCTAAAGGCTACAAGGTGGCTTTTGTGGGTGATGGCGTGAACGATGCTCCCGCGCTTAAGGCCGGCGACATTGGCATTGCTATGGGCGCGGCCGGTAGCGACGTGGCCATTCAAAGCGCCACCATCGCGCTGATGAATAATGATCTGCGCCGTTTGCCTTTTCTAGTACATCTTTCGCGCATGACGCGCAGTGTGATTAACCAAAATTTTATTTTTGGCATTCTGTTTGTGATCATCGGTCTGGTTCTGGCCACGCTGAATTACATTACCCCCGTTCTGGCGGCCCTGCTGAATGTGGCCGGCTCTTTGATAGTTGTGTTCAATAGCGCGCGCCTTGTGCGTGAGGGCGAGGAGTTTGTTCCTTTCGAGGAAGAGGGGACACAAGATTCCGAACCTCAAGGTTCCCAAACGGCCTCGGTCGAATCCGAACTGGCAGTTGAGGTGGCCTGATTATCTACCGGCTTATGGTTGAAACCCAAACTCAAGATGAGACACAAGAGGCCCAAGGCGAGGTCATCGTGCGCGTGGATAATTTGACCAAAGTGTTCCGCGATTTCTGGGGACGCCCCAAGGCGCGGGCGGTGAACGGTGTGAGTTTCGAGGTGCGCGCGGGCGAGGTGTTTGGCTTGCTCGGGCCCAATGGTTCCGGCAAATCCACCACCATCAAAATGATGCTCGGCCTGCTCAATCCCACCAAGGGGTTCATCGATATGTTCGGTCAAAGTCCGCGTGACGTGAAAACCAAAGAGCGGATTGGGTATCTGCCGGAGGAATCGTACCTCTACAAATATCTGAATTCGACGGAGACACTCGATTTTTTTGGTGGATTGTTTGCGCTCGATCCCAAGGAGAAAGCAATTCGCTCAAAACAGTTGCTGGATATGGTGGGGCTCACCGCCACACAAATGCGCACGGTAGGCGAGTTTTCCAAGGGCATGCAGCGCCGCATCGGCTTGGCTCAGGCGTTGATCAATGACCCCGACCTCGTGATTCTTGATGAGCCCACCAGTGGTTTGGATCCCGTGGGCTGTCGGGAAATCAAAGACCTCATTCTTAACCTCAAGGCGCGTGGCAAAACGGTCATTCTTTCCAGCCATTTGCTCGCGGATGTGGAGGATGTATGCGACCGCGCAGTGATTTATTACGGCGGCAAGATTCAGCAGTACGGTACTCTGGAGGAATTGCTGACCGAGCGCGACACCATTCGCTTCACCCTTCCCGCATTATCCGAGGAAGCGCAGCAGGAAGTAATGGACACCATTAGCAAACACGTGGGGCCCGATAAAGTGCGTGTGGAGAATCCAACTCAAAATCTCGAGAGCTTTTTCCTAAACGTGGTGGAAAACGCCATTGCGAAGGACGAGGACACTTCCGGCTCCACTGCCGGCAATGAGGTGGCGGAGTTTCTACGGGCTGATGATCCAGTGCCCACGCAGGCGGAAAAAATGCTCGACCGCCTTGCCGACAAGGAAGTCGTCAAACCCGCTGCGACTCAGGAAGAGCCCAAGCCGGAAGAACCAAAAGTGGACACCGCCAAGCTTGAATCCCTCGCCGGAGACGAGGCCTCTAAACAACCCGCCAAGCCAAAACAGGCTGAAACTAAAAAATCACAAAACCTCGATGATGCCGAAGACAAACTCTCCGGTCTGCTCGGGGG
>JAPKEI010000083.1 GCA_028872685.1 Verrucomicrobiota bacterium
TCAAATTCCGGGCCTCTCGAAGGCAGATCGTGATCGGGCACGCGAGACCATCCAAAAAATTGCAAAACTGGAGTTCCGTCTTGAGCATGCTCGTAGCCGTGCGGCACTCAATAGTAGCGAGGATTTTGTTCCGGGCGCAGATTTACTGAACTACAAGTTAAAGAACGAAGACGGGCAGAAATACACACGCAGCCTGTTCGTGGTTACGATGGAAGATTATCCGGAAAAATGCGTTTCCGGAAAACACATCGTGAGCGCCAGCCCGATCCGCGACCCGATCAGCGGCATGGCGAAGATCAGTTTCAAACTCGATGGCGCAGGCGCGGATAAATTCGGGGATATCACGGATGAGCATCAGGTTAGCGGTGATGATCCGCGTGCGCTGTGCATTGTACTGGATGGTAAATTAATCTCCGCCCCGTCAATCAACAGTCGCATTCATTCGCGCGGCGAGATTAGTGGTGATTTCACGTACGAAGAAGCCCGCGAACTGGCCAACTCACTGGAGAACCCACTGGAAACTCCGGTGGAAATAATCGAGGAGCGCGAAGTGGACCCTTCTCTCGGAAGAGAATCGGTGGCCAAAGGATTTGCCGCCGCAAAGTATGGGCTCATCGCGGTTGCGGTGTTTATGCTAGTCTATTATTTATTGTGTGGCGTTGTTGCTAACATTGCATTGGCGCTAAACATTCTCATTCTCATGGGTGTGCTTTCCTGGTTTGACGCCACGCTCACTTTGCCAGGCATTGCCGGCGTGGTGCTTACCATCGGTATGGCAGTAGATGCTAATGTGCTGATTTTCGAGCGCATTCGAGAGGAATTGCGCACCGGAAAATCCTTAAAAGGCGCCATCGCGTCTGGATATGAAAAAGCGTTTGGAACAATTTTTGACGCCAATATAACAACATTGATAGCCTCAGTGATATTGATTTACATGGGCAAAGGTCCGGTGCAGGGATTTGGCGTCACTCTCACCATTGGCATCATCACTAGCATGTTCACCGCACTGGTGGCCACGCGGTTGGTTTTGGACTTATTGTTGAACATAGGATGGATCGGATCGGAGAGCTCGAAGCGCGCGATGCATCTGAGGCCCACGGCCGGCTTGCCAACTATTAATTTTGTAAAATACAAAGTCGGTGCGACGCGTAAAAAAAATGCAATAAAGAGCCCAGCCGTTTATGTGACTTGGCTATTTATTTTGTTTTCCACAGTTTTCGTAATCTCCCGTGGCTGGGATAAAACGATGGGCGTAGATTTCGCGGGTGGACAAAGTTTGATGATGAGTTTTGATAACGATAAAGCCACAATCGATCCCCAGAAATTACAGGCCGATCTTTCTGCAAAATTATCAATGGGCGATTCCGGCTTGAAGGTGCAACGCCAAACCGACCAAGCTTCTGGTGAACACGTGCTCCGCGTAAGTTACAAAGCTAGTGATGGCCCAAAACAAGTCATCGACGAATTGAACCGAATCCATCCCGGTGCGAATTTCACCTTGCTCTCCAAGGATCTCGTGGGGCCAAGTGTGAGCGGGGAAATCCAAAAATCTGCGCTCGTGGCCACGGTGCTGGCATTGTTCGGAATTCTGATTTATGTGGCGTTCCGTTATGAATACTCTTTTGCAGTTGGCGCGGTCATTGCGGTTTTCCATGATGTGCTGTTGACCGGCGGCCTGTTTTTCATAAGCGGACGCGAACTAAATGCTCCGATCGTGGCGGCGATTCTCACCATAATTGGTTTCTCGATAAACGACACCATCGTGATCTTCGACCGCATTCGGGAAAATCTCCGGCTTGGTACGCGCGGCACATTTGCTGATGTGATGAATGCCGCGCTAAACCAGACCCTCAGCCGCACCATTATCACCTCCGGCACCACGTTGCTTTCGACAGCCACGCTGTATTTCTACGGCGGCACGGTGATTAATGATTTCGCATTCATGTTCCTCGTGGGCATTATCACAGGCACTTACTCCTCCATCTACATCGCCTGCGCCGTCGTATTATGGTGGCATGAAGGCAAGCGCCCCGAGCTGGCGGCCCCGATTCAGGATGCCGATCCGGTAACGGTTCAAGTCTGACATGATTGCTGTCAATATCGCCCCTTGGCACTATGGGGTGTTTGTGGTTGGGATGCTGCTGATCCTCTCGCTCGATCTCGGGCTGTTTAACCGGAAAGCACATAAAGTTGGGTTCAAGGAGGCACTTGGTTGGAGTACATTATGGTTCACTCTGGCCATGGTGTTCGCCTTTGCTGCCATACCGGAAGTGTACGATAACGAGTCGAGTGAGCGCTTCCTTGAACTAGATGTAAACCATAATGGAAAGTTGGAGCAAGAGGAGTGCCTCATTAAACACGATGATGCCGGTTTTGAAAAACCCGACCCGCTTCGCTTTAACGAAACAATATTCAATCAGTTTAACACCGACGGGAACGGGGTTCTCAATAAAGGGGAATATTCCCTTGTGCTTCAACACATCAGCAAGCTGGCGTTCATTACGGGCTACATACTTGAGTTAGCGCTTTCGATGGACAATGTGTTTGTGATCGTGCTTATCTTCTCTTATTTTAAAGTAAAGCCAATATACCAGCACCGCGTTTTATTCTGGGGCATCATGGGGGCGCTAATCATGAGGGGCTTAATGATCGGCGTAGGTGCGGTTGCCGTGGCTGAATTTCATTGGATCCTTTATGGGTTCGGCGCGTTCCTTCTGTTCACAGGCATCAAGATGCTCTTTTATGATGATGAGGACGGGGTGGAGCCCGACAAGAATCCATTGGTCAAATTAGCGCGCAAACTCTTTCCGGTGCACGACCAATTTGAGGGGGAGCGTTTTATTGTAAAAATTGACGGTAAACGAATGCTCACGCCAATGGCCATTGTGCTGGTGACGATTGAATACACCGACGTGATTTTCGCGGTGGACTCCATTCCTGCAATTTTTGCTGTAACCACCGATCCATACATTGTGTTCACCTCCAACATGTTTGCCATTCTTGGATTGCGCTCACTATACTTTGTTTTGGCGGGCATGATCGAGGTGTTCCATTATCTCAAATACGGACTGGCGCTCGTGCTGGCTTTTATTGGTCTAAAGATGTTGGCTGAACCATGGCTCAGGGATTTTGACATACCTGCCTGGGGAGCATTAGTAGTAGTGATTGCAATCCTGCTGTTCTCCATCCTCGCCTCGTTGTTGCATAAAAAAAATGCCTCGGAAGATTCCGGCGATGCGGAGTAACTTGTTCGCGCTATGGGGAAACTGGCGCGCATCAAATGGCTGATTGTCGGCGGGGCTTTTGTCCTGCTTGGGATAGTGGGGCTTTTCCTGCCCATCCTTCAGGGCATTTTGTTCATTGTGATTGGCATTATGTGTTTATCCAAAGGATCGGCCACAGTTCGTGCCCAGAAGATGGGTTTTAAAAAACGCTTCCCACGCATCGGGTCCAAGCTCACCTTTCTTGAGAACAAAGCTCGCAGATGGCGCGAAAAGCGACGCGCTAAAAAAGAAGCCAAAAAATGAAACATCACTGGCACATTAATGAAAACAAACCGGACGCTGCTGCGAACTTGGCTCGGGCCCTGGGTATTTCAAATTTACTCGCCCAATGTTTGATGAATCGCGGCCTAACCAACGGGGCGGAAGCGCAAAGTTTTCTTGCGCCACGTTTGGCCGATTTATCTGCTCCGGAAGCCATCCCTAATTTGCCTGCCGCCGTGGAGCGACTGTTTGTGGCACGAGAGCGCAACGAACGTATTACCGTGTTTGGTGATTATGATGTCGATGGTGTAACTTCATCTACGTTACTGGTTGATTGCATGCGCCCATTGGGTTGGAAGATGGAAGCATATTTGCCGCATCGAATGAACGAAGGTTACGGACTCACCGTGGAGGGAGTGGCCAACTGCCTTGAGAAACACGAGACTGATTTGTTGCTCGCGGTTGATTGTGGCTCCACCTCGTTGGATGAGATTGCTCTTCTGCAGAAGAAGGGTATCCCGGTAATAGTGCTCGACCATCATCAGGTTTCCGATCCCGCGCCACCTGCGCATGCAATTGTGAACCCACAACTTGCGAATGAAGATGAACCGGATTTCCGCGAGTTGTGCTCAGCCGGTCTGGCATTCAAACTCATCCACGGGCTCGTAAAAGCGGGCCGCGAAAAGGGGCTTAACGAATTTGTCGAATTTGATATCCGCACCACGTTGGATCTCGTGGCGCTCGGCACGCTTGCCGACATGGTTCCGTTGCAACGCGAGAACCGCATTCTTGCCCACGCTGGATTACGCCAGCTCAATCGCACCAAACGGCCCGGTATTCTGGCATTGGCCAAAGCCGCGGGAATCACCGGTGAGATTGGCGGATTTGAGGTGGGTTTCAAAATTGGTCCGCGACTCAATGCTGCGGGGCGTTTGGAGAGTGCGACAGCGGCAATGGATTTACTGCGTGAAGCCGATACAGCAGTCGCAACTGATCTGGCAGAGAATCTCGACCGCATAAACCGCGAACGTCAACTTGCGGAAAAGGAAATAACGCGGCAAGTGATTGATACAGTTCGCAACCGGTTCAATCCCGAAACCGATTATGTCATCGTGGAAGGTGACGCCGGATGGCACATCGGCGTGGTCGGCATCGTCGCGTCGCGCGTGATGCGGGAGTTTTATCGCCCCGCGGTTATCGTAGGGGGCAGTCCCGACGGCGGTCTACGTGGCTCCGGCCGGAGCGTGGAGGGGTTTGATCTTGCGGCCGCGTTGTGCAAATGCGAACGCGAAGGCCACCTGGAGCGAGCCGGAGGCCACGCGATGGCCGCGGGTGTGAGTTTGCAGCCGAAAAATCTTGATGCTTTTCGCAAACACCTCAACGAATTGGCGCGCGAACAGCTTGCGGGGAAAGAACTCATGCCTACGCTACGCCTCGACGCGAGCGTGCCGTTAAGTGTGTTGACTCTTGCCATGGTGGATTCCTTGGATCAATTGCAACCCACCGGCCAGGGCAACCACTCAACGCAGTTTGCGGTTCCCCAACTTGAGCTGGACGCTCCAGTGCGGCGGATGGGCAAGGAGAAGCAGCACGCCAAGCTAAGTGTTACCGACGGTAACACTGCCGCCGAGGCGATTTACTGGAACGCGACTGAGCAAGATCTTCCAGAAGGCCGATTTGATCTTGCCGTGGAGCCTTCCGTTAACACGTGGCGTGGCGTGCGCTCGTTACAGTTGAAGGTTCTCGACTGGCGGCCATCCGCTGGCTAAGTTGCCGTATGGTTTCAGCCGTCATCGTTGCCGCCGGAAGTGGTATCCGCATGGGCGCGGATAAACTTTTCCTCGAAGTCGCGGGTCTCCCCGTAGTGGGCCACACCTGGAGGCGGTTCGATGCGCATCCGGAAATTGATGAAGTTGTGATTGTCATTCGTGAAAGTGCTCACGCGGAGTTTGAGGCATTAGGCAAACAATTGGCACTCTCCAAGCCGCATTGTTTCGTTGAGGGCGGCATGGAGCGCCAGCATTCTGTAAACAATGGTTTGTCCGCTGTGAATTCGAATTGTGAATGGGTGGCCATTCAGGATGGCGCGCGACCCTGCACCACGAATGAGGCCATCACTGCGACCCTCGCCGCGGCCCGGAAGGGTGGGGCAGCAGTTGTCGCTAGCAAAGTAACCGACACGCTTAAGGATTCAGGTGGCACGGGCCACATTATCCGCAACGTGGAACGCACCCATTTGTGGGCTGTGCAAACACCACAGGTTTTTGCGTTGAAGATCATCCGAAACGCAATGCTTGCTGTGAGTGCTCAGGATGCAGCAATTACTGATGACACTGCCGCGTGCGAGCTCATTGACCAAGCCGTGGCGTTGGTGGACGGCGACGCGCCCAATCCCAAAGTAACAACGGCAGCTGACCTGCCTTTGGTCGAGTTGCTACTCCGTCAATAAACCCTCCTTGCCATTTCGGCTCTGAACCGTAGGCTTGTGCCGCTATGAGACAGCGAATTTTCACCACCGTGCTCGCCATCGCTTTGGGCGTGAATCTATACCTTGGCGCGCGCAATCTTGCTACGAGTGCTGAGGTTCGCGGGAAGGAAGATGTTTATGCCAACATGGAAAAATTCACGCGGGTGCTGGAAACTGTGCGGCGTGAGTACGTGGATGAAGATAAGGTTTCGTACGAAGATCTCGTGCAGGGTGCATTGCGCGGGATGATTCAAACACTTGATCCACACAGCGAATATATGGACGCCAAAAAATATCAGGCGTTGCAATCGGATACCATGCAGCAGTTTGGCGGCATCGGCGTGGTGGTAAGCATGCGCGACAATTGGTTAACAGTGGTGGCACCTATGGATGATACCCCCGGCAGTCGCGCTGGATTGATGCCCGGTGATCGGATCATGAAAATCGGGAAAAAATCCGCAAAGAATATGAGCCTTAATGACGCAGTCGGAATTATGCGTGGCAAACCCGGCACAGAGGTTACGGTTGCTTTTTACAGGCCCTCCGCCGACAAGGATTTAACCTTCACGTTCAAGCGCGAGATTATTAAAACGAAGAGCGTGAGTGACCTGAACGGTGGTGGGAAATACGATTTGCTGGAAAGTGAAATTGGTTATGTGCGGATGTCCGGCTTCTCTGAAAAAACCGCCAGCGAATTGGAAACGGCGTTGGTGAAAATGGAAGAGCACGGACTCAAGGCAATTGTTCTTGATTTGCGCGATAATCCCGGAGGGTTACTAACGCAATCGGCATACGTCACTGAAAAGTTTGTGCCCGAAGGACAGGTGGTCGTTACTACAGAAGGCCGCGAGCAACGCCAGCTCGATAAATTGGTGGCTAGTGGCCGATTCAAGGAACGCACACTCCCGATGGTTGTTCTCGTCAATGGCGGGAGCGCCAGCGCCTCGGAGATTGTTGCCGGTTGTCTGCAGGACCTCGGTCGCGCGGAATTGGTGGGTATGAAAACGTTTGGCAAAGGCTCGGTTCAAAGCATATTGCCCCTGCATGACGGCTCTGCCTTACGGCTTACAACGGCCAAATATTACACTCCAAAACACAGAACCATTCACGGCAAAGGAATCACGCCCGACCACGTGGTGGAAATGAGCCCCGAACAAATGGGGCATCTTGCCCTCAAGCGCTCGCCGGGCGGTTTGGGGACCCTGCCGGAAGAAGATCGCAAAAAAGCCGAAGCCACCACGGATCTTCAACTTAAAAAGGCTCTCGATCTGCTCAAGGCGAAGCTGAAGTAAAGTTCATGCGGTTGCTCGCCATCGAAACTTCGTGTGACGAAACGAGCGCGGCTGTGGTCGTCGACGGGTGCGCGGTCAGCACGGAGGTTTCCTCACAAATAAAAATTCACGCTGAGTACGGCGGAGTGGTGCCTGAGTTGGCCACGCGCGAACATCTCCGCAATCTTTCGCCCGTCGTGCGCAAAGCATTGCAACAAGCGCAAATCGAACCTGCCGACTTAAACGCCATCGCCGCCACGCGTGGCCCCGGCTTACCGCCGGCACTAATGGTCGGATGGAAGGCCGCACAATCAATGGCTTACGCGCTGGATGTTCCCTTGATAGGAGTGAACCACGTTCAAGCGCATTTGTATTCGCCGTGGTTTACGGGTGAGCCGCCGGTTGCGGATTGGGAAAGTTTCAAGCCCAACCTTTCCCTCATAGTCAGCGGTGGGCACACATTGTTGGTGAAAGTAGATGCGCCGTTGGAACATCAGATTCTGGGTGGCACACAAGACGACGCTGCGGGTGAGTGTTTTGACAAAATTGCCAAGCTTCTCGGCTTGGCTTATCCGGGCGGCCCCGAAGTTGATAGACTGGCGTGCACTGGTAATCCCGCTGCGTTTGAGTTTGCGCGGCCGATGCTCAATCAGCCCAATGACGACTTCAGCTTTAGTGGGCTGAAAACTTCTGTCCGGTACTTTCTCGAAAAACATCCCGAACTGGCCGCCGATAACACGCGCCTGCCCGACCTCTGCGCCAGTGCCCAAGCCGCCATCGTGGAAGTGCTTGTCAAAAAAACTATGCGCGCGGCCAAACGGGAGCGGGTGCAATGCCTCACGCTCTCCGGCGGCGTCGCCAGCAACAGTGAGCTCCGAAAACAATTGCAGTCATCTTGTGAAAGAAGCGGTTTCACGTTGCGCCTTGCATCACCGTATTTGTGCACAGATAACGCCGCAATGATTGGTCTGTTAGCAGAAAAGCAAATCTCCGATGGCAGGGGATTCGCTTCCCTTGAAATGGACTTTAAGCCCGGTTGGATTTTAGGCGATTAGGCGAGATTTTTTAAAAATAACGTTAATCGTTTCAGCGCTTCTTCCAAATTCTCCATGCCAGTGGCGTAGCTGATCCGGATGTATTCGTCAGAACCAAAAGCAACACCGGGGACGGCGGCGACTTTGGCTTCGGACAATAGGCGCTCACAAAACTCTGCTGATTTCATTCCGGTGCTGGAAATATTCGGGAACAAATAAAACGCACCCTGTGCGTTGACGCAAGTGATGCCAGGCATGGCGTTAAGTTGTTCGTGAGCAAAGGTGCGTCGCTTGGAGAATTCAGTCATCCATTCGGCAATATGTTCCTGAGGTCCGTCGAGCGCCTGAATAGCACCGGATTGCGCAAAAGAGGTGGGGTTGCTGGTGCTATGGCTTTGAATGGCACTGATGGCTTTGGCAATGGGTAAAGGCGCAGCAGTGAAGCCAATGCGCCAACCGGTCATCGAATACGCCTTGGCGAGACCGTGCACGATGATGGTGTGAGCTTGATGTTCGGGCGAGCAGGCGGCCACGCTTTTGAATACGGCATCGCCGTACAGCAGTTTTTCGTAAATCTCATCACTCATGATGAGCACACCTTTTTCCACGCACACATCGCCGAGTGCGCGCACTTCGTCGGGAGTGTAAACGCTGCCGGTAGGGTTGCTGGGGGAGTTGAAAATAAACAGGCGCGTGCGGTCGGTGATGGCGGCACGGAGCTGCTCGGGCGTCAGTTTGAATTCCGTGGCGTCGGTGGTCTGCACAATCACCGGTGTGGCGCCCGCGAGAGTGACCATTTCGGGGTAGCTCAGCCAATACGGCGCGGGGATGATTACCTCATCACCTTCTTCACAGGTGGCGAGCATCACGTTGTAGCACGAATGTTTACCGCCGCAGGAGACGATGATTTGCTGCGGATCGTACTGGAGATTATTTTCGCGCTCAAACTTGCGAGCCACCGCTGCGCGCAATTCGGGCGTGCCGGCAGCCGGTGTGTACTTGGTGAACCCATCCGCCAATGCTTGGACGGCGGCATCTTTGATATGGTCGGGCGTGTCGAAATCCGGCTCGCCCGCACCCAATCCAATCACATCCTCGCCTGCCGCGCGCAGCTCCTTTGCCTTGGCTGTGATGGCCAAAGTGAGCGAAGGCGACAGCGAAGCGGCACGTTGAGAAACATGGTATTCCATTGCGTCGGGAACATGCCGCACACGGCAACGCGGCGCAAGCGGTTTTCTACTTCCTAAACTGCGCCCCGGAAGGTAAATAAAACGCCATCCGTATGCTTTATTGCTTGTTATTGTTGGTTTGCATAGCTTGCAACAAGAAGCCCCAAACCGAATTTGGCCAACAGCTAGAACTGGCTGATGCGGGTGACGTGAGCGCGCAA